>JAGLBU010000099.1 GCA_023146575.1 Methylococcales bacterium | reverse complement strand
CAGATCAGTTAAAAAAATTCAACCAAACGTTGGCCACTGAAAAAATCTCCCCCCAACCTTTATTCCCGATTGTCAGAGGGCGTTTAATTAAAGTGAATGGTGATAATGTTCATCAACAAGTGACGAAAGACACGCAAGGACAACGAGCAGTACAACGAGATTTAAGCTTAACGTATGCGTTGACCTTACCTGATAATAATAGTATTAGCGCAGGTGATTGGTGGCAGAATTCCACGCCTGAAAAAGGTCAGGTTTCTATTGAGCAAAAATTAGCAAAAAGTTTAAAAATCAACCTAAGTGATGAGCTAACGTTTAGCATTGGTAGCCAAGAATTTAAAGCGACCGTCAGTAGTATCCGCAAGGTAAAATGGGAAACTATGAAACCCAATTTTTATATGATTTTTTCACCTGCAACCTTAGAAGATTATCCAAAAACGTATTTAACCAGTTTTTATCTCCCCAAAGAAAATCAAACTAGTTTACAAACGTTAATCAAACAATATCCTGCGATGATGGTGTTTAAAGTTGACACCATTTTAGCGCAATTTAAAACCTTATTATTGCAAGTCACCAAAGCGATTAATGCACTGTTTTATTTTGCCCTTTTGGCAGGGTTTTGCGTGTTATTTGCCGCCATTTCCTCAACCTTGGATCAACGATTTTACGAAGGCGTGTTGATGCGAACCTTAGGCGCAAAGCGAAGTTTACTACGCTATAGTTATCTTTTAGAGTTTTCATTATTGGGTTTTGTTTCAGGCTTACTGGCGATTATAATTGCTGAAAGTTTAATTTTCGGTCTTTATTACTTCATTTTACAACTTGATTACCATTTTCACTGGCAATTATGGCTAATAAGCCCTACGGTTGGAATGTTTACCGTTATGATGGCTGGCTGTTTAGGGGTGCGTAAAGTGATTAAAGCACCGCCGATAAAACTCTTACAGCTGACTGAAAACCGATAAAATTAATCCATTCATTATCAACAATTAGGAAATTTAATATGATTAAATTATTTATAAAAACCCTTCCTTTGAGTGTTTTATTACTCAGTGGTTGCGCACAACAATCTGGTTGGACACCAACCGTTGATACCTATGGCAGTCAAAATTCACATTTACTCAATCAAGATATAAACGAATGCTCACAATTAGCTAAACAATCGGCAGGTGACACGGTCGAAAAAGCCGCGATTGGCACAGGGGTTGGTGCGGTGGTAGGTGCTGGTACAGGCGCGGCTGTCGGTGCTGGCACAGGCGCTATGCGAGATGGTCGTAGTGCGGGGACAGATGCGGGGACAGGTGCTATGATTGGCGGCGCAGTTGGGGCGGTTGCAGGTGGTCTTCATCAAGGGCTTGAATCCGATAGCCAGTATAAAAAAGCGTATGCTGATTGCTTACGACATCGTGGGCATCGTGTTCTTGAAAGAAACTAAGCATTAAAATACAACAGAATGCAAAGACCTATTACTATCAAGTTTTTGCATTTAAATCTTATGATAGAATCTTTTAAAACTTCCATTATAGATATTAAAAATGGGTGAGCATAAGCACGCGCTATTTTTTAATGCCATCATTTTAGTTATCTGTTTTGGTATAGGACTTTATATCCTCTACGATTTATCCTATTCTTGGCCACACAACGGTTGTACTGTGTGGTTTATATTACTTTTTCTAGCCCCTATTTTTTTATATCATGGTATTAGTATTAGCCATTTTTTACTCTCTAAAAAGCCACTTATACGAAAAAAAACAATCAGCCTTGTTAGCCTAATCTTTGGTATTTTATTTGCGGGCGGTCTTTTACAACTAACCCAACATAATTCCTTACAACGATTCAGCCGTATTTATGCGCCGATGATTGAAAAAATTCAGAAAAACTTGCCAGAACCTTGTGATGAAGCCTATTTTGAAATGCCTGATATAAAAAGCTATAACTCAAAAGCTCATCGCTCCATTACAAAATATGATAAGCCTGTAGGCGGCTTACTGTATAATAAAAATCAATTTATACTCTATTTTCTTAGTCCGTCTATTAATGTTGATCGTAGCACCCTTTTTTACGATTCTACGGTTAAAAAATGGCAATTGTTTCAAAATGATAACCTTCAAGCAAAAGGTTTTTTTGAACAACGCCGTTTAGCGTTTCTAGAATGTACAACTAAGCATTTTTCGCCCCCTATTACTGAAACCACTTTTCCCTAAGCTTATGTCAAAAATTCATCATATTGAAGGAAACTTAACCATTACTGGCGCTCAATTTTGCATTGTTGCCTCACGCTTTAACAATTTTATTGTTGAACAACTTGAAGCAGGTGCGATTGATACCTTGGTTCGACACGGCGCTCAGAAGCAGGATATTACCTTAGTTAAAGCCCCTGGTGCTTTTGAATTACCCGTTGTTGTTCAACGTATTGCGGCTATGAAAAAATATGACGCTATTATTGCTGTGGGTGCGGTTATTCGAGGTGGAACGCCGCATTTTGAATACGTTGCGGGCGAATGTGTGAAAGGTATCGCGCAGGTTTCTCTGCAACACAATATCCCCGTAAGCTTTGGCGTTTTAACCGTTGATACCATTGAGCAAGCTATAGAACGTGCGGGTACTAAAGCAGGTAATAAGGGCGGCGAGGCGGCGATGTCGGCGATTGAAATGGTTAGTCTATTTAATAATTTGGACAGCGAATGAGTCTGGCAAAAACCAAAGCGAGACAATGTGCAGTACAGGCGTTATATCAATGGCAAATGACGGGCAATGATTTGAGTCTGATTGAAATGGACTTTATCGCTGAAGAACGTTTAAAAGGGGCGCAAAAAAGTTATTTTAAAGCCATTTTTTATGGTGTTCCTAAAAAAATTGAAGTGATTGATAAGGCGCTTGAAGAATTTGTTGACCGTGACGTTGAAAAAATTGATCCTGTTGAACGGGCAATTTTACGATTAGGGGTTTATGAGTTTATGCACTATTTAGAAACCCCTTATCGCGTTATTATTAACGAAGGGGTTAATTTAGCCAAAACATTTGGCGCAGAAGGCTCTCATAAATACATCAATGGTATCTTAGATAAGGTGGGAAAAAAACTGCGTCATCATGAAATAAAACCGAAAAAGTAACAACCCTCACGGTTTATTTTAGAGACTCAGCTCTCATTTACCTAAGTCACTTAGGTTTATTTGACCAACGCTTATATACTAATAACTATTCTCAACTTATCTAAATTAGACTTATGTCCCTTACTGACGTTACGCTTGGTAGTAACCCGCCTCATATGATTGATGTTGTCATTGAAATCCCTGCATACAGTGACCCTGTTAAATATGAAATTGATAAAAATACGGGGGCGTTAGTGGTTGATCGTTTTATGGGAACCGCGATGCAATACCCAACTAATTATGGCTATGTTCCCCAAACGTTATCCGATGATGGTGACCCTGTTGATGTTTTAGTGATTGCCCCTGCGGCCTTATTAAGCCGTTCAGTGGTTTCTTGTCGGCCAATTGGGTTATTAAAAATGACGGATGAAGCAGGAGATGACCCAAAGGTTTTAGCCGTCCCCATTAAAACACTCACCCCTTATTATAATAAGGTGAAATCCTATGCTGATGTCACCGAAGAAAAACTCTCTAAAATCGCGCATTTTTTTGAGCATTACAAAGATTTAGAACCCGGAAAGTGGGTTAGAATTGATGGGTGGCAAGGAGTTGAAGAAGCAAAGCAAGAAATCCTCGACAGCATGGCTCGTTATCAAGAAACACAAATAAAATAAGTTTTTTTTCATTTTTAGATTACGCTTAAAATTATAGAGATGCAAAGCATTTGCTTATTTATCCCACCCTAAAATACCTTCATTCTTCTTAAAAATATTATGCTTAATAAGTGTGGTGTTTCCTAAACTATGAATAAATCACTTTTTTCCTCAGATTATGATCCATCAACCCTTAAGAGTTATTTATCGGTTAAAAATATAACCTTAAGTGTGGCATTATTATTTAGTATTCTCATTTTATATTGGGATGTATTTACCAACCTTGTTGACATCTGGAACACCAAAGAAGAATACGGGCATGGTTTTATTATTCCCTTTATTAGCCTTTATTTTATCTGGGAAAAACGTTCACTGATCTTAGCTGAAAAATTAAACGGTTCATGGGTCGGGCTGGCTTTTATTCTGTTTGCAATTTTAGGTTATTTTGTTGGCACGATAGGTGATGTTGGTTTTTTGTTACGTTTTTCCTTTATGTTTACCCTATTAGGATTAACCCTCGCGGTGGTTGGCTTTAAAATTACCCGAATTATCCTCATCCCCCTACTAATTTTAATCTTTTCTTTCCCGCTTCCCCCCGTCTTACAAGCAGGGCTTACCGCCAAAATGCAACTCATCTCCTCAGAACTTGGGGTGGTTTTTATTCGTTTTTGTAATATTCCTGTCTTTTTAGAAGGCAATATGATTGATTTAGGTAATTATCGTCTACAGGTGGTTGAAGCCTGTAGTGGGTTAAATTACCTGTTTCCGTTGATGAGCCTAGCCTTTATTGCCGCCTATCTTTACCAAGTTACTTTTTGGAAACGCATCACCCTATTTTTAACCTCAATCCCCATTACGATTGGTATGAACAGCTTTCGTATTGGGATCGTCGGCTTATTAGTCGAGCATTGGGGAACGGTCATGGCAGAAGGTTTTATCCATGATTTTGAAGGCTGGGTAGTCTTCATGGGGTGCTTAATTGTATTGGTAATCGAAATGTGGCTCTTATCATGGACGGAACGTAAAACCCGTCCGTGGAGTGATATTTTTGGAATGCCGACATTCTCCCTGCCACATTATGCAAAGCCTTATAGTTTTAGTCTTTCCCCTGCTCTTTTTAGTATTTTAATTTTATTCAGCGCAATTATTTTCATACAACCTTTAGCCAATAATAAAGATATTATTCCTATTCGGCAAAAATTTGCTGCCTTCCCAACGAGTATTGACAACTTAACAGGTCGCTCGGCTTATTTAGATCAAAAAAC
>JAGLBU010000098.1 GCA_023146575.1 Methylococcales bacterium | reverse complement strand
TATTCGGCTTATTATGAATCACAAAAAAATGGAAACGTCCCTCATTCACCCAAACTCTGTATGCCTGGTGGTGGCTGGCGTATCATTGAATTAGCTGAAACCGAATTTTCAGGGGTTACCTTTAATCGCGTCTTAATCAAAAAAGAAAAAGCCCGTCAACTGGTTTATTATTGGTATCAACAACGAGGACGCACGATTGCCAATGAATACGCGCTCAAATGGTACACTTTTTTAGGGGCATTCCAATACCAAAGAACCGATGGTGCCTTGATTCGCTTAACCACTGAAATTGCTCGTGATGAAGAGGTTGAAGTCGCTGATAAACGTTTGCAAAAAATGATGATGACGGTTAACCCCAAACTCGCGCCTCACATTCCCAATTAACACACTATAAAGCCTTAATCATTTGGGGTGAGGCTTTTATTTTCACCCTTGGTAATAGTGCTATCATAGCGTTTCAACCATCATGCCTGTCATCCTTGTATGTCCCAAAGTTTATTTAAAAAACATAAAAAATATACCTTCAGTGATTATTTTACGATGCCACACCCGACCGAAGAAATTATGGCTGAATTTGGGTATAGCTATGCGATTGAAGCGGTTCTATTACCTAGAAATAGTAAAATTAAACAAAGCTTACTTGATAATTTGGTCGAATCTTATTATTGTTTAATTCCAAAAGTATCGGTTAATTCTGAAATTGCAAAACGCGAATTAATGATTGCCCCCGTACTGCATAGCGTCCTAAAAACCCTTGATGCGACCTTAAACATTGAATATTCAGTGGATATTAACGATAAATTAGCAGGGACGATTGATTATTTATTTCGCTCTTCGCAAGAATTAATCGTCATTGAAGCCAAAAAAGGGGATTTGGAAAAAGGCTTTAATCAATTGGCTGTGGAAATGATTGCGATGGATAAATACGAAGATCCTACCTCACCTACTTTTTTATATGGGGCGATTACTATTGGGGAAGTCTGGCGGTTTGCCGTACTTGATCGACAAAAGCAACACCTCATAAAAGATATACATACCTTTCGATTTCCTGAAGATATTAGCGATATTTTTGCTATTTTAAGGGGTATTTTAAAACCACTCGCATCCCCATGATTCGATATATTGCCCTGCGTGAATTTAAAAACCAATTCCAAACCCCGTTTGCGTGGATCATTTTAGGAGTTTTACAATTTATTTTTGCCTATTTTTTTTTAACCCAAGTCGAAGCCTTTAATAAATACCAAGTTCGATTGGCAGCGGTTGAAAATGCCCCTGGTTTAACCGATGTGGTGGTGATTCCTCTGTTTAGTAATGCCGCCATCATTCTTTTATTAGTCACGCCCCTATTAACCATGCGGTTAATTTGTGAGGAACGCCGTAACAAAACCTTCGCTTTATTATTGTCCGCTCCGATTAAAAGTTCAGAAATTATTTTAGGAAAATATATAGGCTTACTGGGGTTATTAATACCACTAATTGGCTTATTAACCTTGATGCCGTTATCACTTTTAGTCGGTGGAACACTGGATTTTGGCAAATTATTTTGTAATGTTTTAGGCTTAAGTTTATTGGTGGCAAGCTTTAGTGCTATTGGGCTTTATATGTCTTCAATCGCTTCAAATGCAACCCTCGCCGCTATTGGCAGTTTTGCGTTATTACTGATTTTATGGATGCTAGGGGCGACTCAATCACATCGCAGTGACCTATTTGATTCTTTATCCTTATTAACCCATTTTCAATCATTGCAATCAGGGCTATTAAGCACCGCTGACATAAGCTATTTTATACTCCTAACCGTCACTTTTATTTTGCTGAGTATTCGCCGTTTAGAATCTGATCGATGTCAAAAATAAAAATCTTCTTGCGCAAAAGATCCATTTCGCTATTATTGATCGGGCTTTTATTAAGCACTCTTGCTTTTTTAACGCAGCATTATTCAGCGCAAATCGACATCAGCGCTAATGCGAGTAATACCTTGTCGCCCCGCAGTCAGCAATTATTAAATACCTTAGATTCACCTGTTAATATTACGGCTTATATTCCTGTGAGCGCGCCAATCCGACCACAAATAAGCCAATTAATTTTACGCTATCAACAGCATAAAAAAGACATCTCATTCGTGTTTATAGATCCTCAACACGACCTAAAAGCGGCAAAATCCTTAAACATTGGCAAGCAAGGTTTGATTGTTGTCCACTATAAAGGTCGCATTGAAAAAATTACCTTTTTAGATGAATCCAGCTTAAGCAATGCACTGTTACAATTATCGGTCAGTTCCGAGCGCTGGGTGAGTTTTTTAACAGGACACGGTGAGCGTCATGCCAGTGGCAAAGCCAATTTTGATTTAGGTTTACTGAGTCAAGAACTGGCACGTCGGAATATTAAAACCCAATCGCTGGATTTAATTCAAATTGAAAAAATTCCTGATAATACCGCCTTGCTGGTACTTTCAACCCCGAGCATTCCTTTACTTTCAGGTGAAATCGACTTAATTCAAAATTACATTACGCAAGGCGGAAATTTATTACTGTTAACCGACCCTGATGATCGTTTTTTAAACGAAATCTTACAAAAATTAGGGGTTGGACAACAAAAAGGCGCAATAGTTGATAACAGTTCTCGACTTTATGGCATAGACGATGACAGTTTTGTTTTGGTGAGCGATTATAATCGACACCCTATTACCAAAGGTATGAAAACCATCACGGTCTATCCGCAAACAGCGGCGTTAACCATCACCCAAAAAACTGAATTTTTTGCCGAACCGTTTTTAAAAACCGTGGATCAAACGACCAAAGGCTCGTTAACCTTAGGCATGGTGTTAACCCGTAATTTAAAACAAGGCACTCAACAACGTATTGCCGTATTAGGTGATGGGGATTTTTTATCCAATACTTTTTTAGGGAATGTGGGTAATTTAGAGCTAGGTTTACGGTTATTTAACTGGTTGCTTCATGACGATCAATTTATTGAAATCCCCCTCAAAACAGCCAAAGATAAGCAACTTATTTTAAGCACCTTTAGTATTGCGGTCATGGGCTTTGGGTTTTTATTTATTTTGCCACTGAGTTTGATAGCGATTGGTTTTTTTATAGGCTATCGACGTAAAAACTCGTAAACTAAGCGCTCTCCTTCAATAACACAGGAAATAACCATGATTTATGCAAACCCTAATACCACTGGCGCACTGGTTTCATTTAATGCCCGTTATGAGAACTATATCAATGGCGAATGGGTTGCCCCTGTGAAAGGTCAATACTTTACCAATCGAACGCCAATTACCGATGAAGTGATTTGTG
>JAGLBU010000097.1 GCA_023146575.1 Methylococcales bacterium | reverse complement strand
ACAAACTCACCAAATTCACCGCGTAAAAAACTCCAGCCTTGTTGAATATGGCGAATTAAGGAATCGGATTTATACTGGGTTAAAACTCCAATTTTACGGATGCCTGAATTAACACAGTTTGATAATGGAAAATCAATAATTCGAAATTTACCTCCAAAAGGCACAGCAGGTTTTGCTCGCCAATCCGTCATTTGTTTAAGTCTTGAACCTCGCCCCCCCGCTAGGATGAGTGCGATGGTATTACGCGTTAGATGGCTATCGAAACGATCATGAGGCTGATTCGGTGAATCTGACATTTTTATCCCCTTTTATGAAATTGGCTGTTACAGTTATAGTTTTATTGGTAACATTACTGACCTGTTTATTCTACTACACTGAGGCATGACAAAGTGAACAAGCAACAAAAAAAAATATCACTTGATTCTGATTCCACAAAAATCAGTGAGGCAATTCATCATGATCCGTTTTCGATTTTAGGGCGGCATATTAAGCGCAAAAAAACACATGTTACGCTCTATTTACCCTATGCTGAATCAGCGTCTATTTTAGGTTATGGAGAATTAACTCGAATTCCAGACAGCGATTTTTTTGAAGGGATTATAGCGCCTGCTAATTCCTTAAAACATTACGAGGTGCAAGGCATTGATAAAAATGGGCATCCGTTTAAGCAGTACGACCCGTATGATTTTCCGTCTCAGTTTCCAGAATTTGATCAACATTTGTTTTCAGAAGGAAAACACTGGCATATCTATAAAAAATTAGGTGCACATCCTTTAACGGTCGATGGTATTGAAGGGATTCAGTTTGCGGTGTGGGCACCTAATGCACAACGAGTCAGTTTAATTGGCGATTTTAATTCGTGGGATGGGCGTTGCAACCCTATGCGCAGTTTAGGCGGCTGTGGTATTTGGGAAATTTTTATGCCCAGCCTAGATGACGTTTGTTTGTATAAGTTTGAAATTTTGAACCGTGAATCTGGCGAAATCTTAGCAAAAGTCGATCCTTATGGGCAAGAATTTGAATTCAGACCCCAAACGGCTTCTATTGTCAGGCAACAAGACGCATATCAATGGAATGATAGCGCGTGGATTAAAAAACGGACGGAAAGTGATTGGTTGCATGCGCCCATGTCAGTCTATGAAGTGCATTTAGGGTCTTGGCGACGCGATGTTCGAGGTAACTTTTTAAATTACCGTGAATTAGCCGTGCAGTTAGTGGAATATGTAAAAAATTTAGGCTTTACACATGTTGAATTATTACCAATCACAGAACACCCATTAGATGCGTCATGGGGATATCAAACCACAGGTTATTTTGCACCCACCAGCCGTCATGGTAGTCCTGAAGACTTTAAATATTTTATGGATTATTGCCATAAGCATAATGTTGGGGTCATTTTAGATTGGGTGCCTGCGCATTTCCCCAAAGACAGTTTTGCATTAGCGCGTTTTGATGGCAGTCCTTTATATGAGCATGAAGATCCACGTAAAGGCGAGCATCGTGACTGGGGAACCTTGATTTACAACTACGGTCGTAATGAAGTCAAAAATTTTCTGCTGGCGAGTGCCGTTTTTTGGATTGAAGAATTTCATATTGATGGGCTTCGAGTGGATGCTGTGGCTTCGATGTTATATCTGGATTATTCGCGCGAAGCTGATGATTGGGTTCCTAATATGTATGGCGGTAATGAGAATTTAGAAGCAATTGATTTTTTACGCGATTTAAACTCAGTCACTCATGATTTACACCCTGGTACTGTCATTATGGCGGAGGAGTCAACATCGTGGCCACAAGTGACTCGCCCAACATGGACAGGGGGTTTAGGCTTTTCAATGAAGTGGAACATGGGTTGGATGCACGATATTTTATCGTACATGAGTCTTGATTCGATACACCGTTGTCATCATCACGACAAATTAACTTTTGGTATGTTATACGCCTTTAGTGAAAATTTTGTTCTGCCCTTTTCTCACGATGAAGTGGTGCATGGAAAAGGCTCATTATT
Organism: Methylococcales bacterium; assembly: GCA_023146575.1. Classification (GTDB taxonomy): domain Bacteria; phylum Pseudomonadota; class Gammaproteobacteria; order Methylococcales; family Methylomonadaceae; genus WTBX01. The sequence continues at coordinate 680 of JAGLBU010000097.1, read as the reverse complement.
GTCTAAAATGCCTGGGGATGAATGGCAAAAATTTGCTAATTTACGTTTATTGTATAGCTTTATGTTTACCTATCCTGGAAAAAAATTATTATTCCAAGGCTGTGAGTTTGGACAAGGCGCAGAATGGAATTTTAATCAAGCCTTAGATTGGTTTCAAACCGATTACCCACAACACAAAGGTATTCAGACCTTAGTAAAAGATTTAAATCAGCTTTACTCAAAACATCCGTCGTTATTTCATTATGATTTTGATCACGAGGGCTTTGAATGGATTGATTGCCACGATGTTCAGCAATCGGTGATTAGTTATCGACGCAAAGCCGCAGGCGAAGAGTTGATTGTTATTTTAAATTTCACCCCTATTCCAAGAGAAAATTATCGTATTGGGGTTCCAAAAGCTGGAACGTATGTTGAAGTGTTTAACTCAGATTCTAATTATTATGGCGGCAGTGATGTCGGTAATAGTCAGGTCATGAGCGATGCAGAAGCGTGGATGAATAACCCGCATTCTATTAACTTAACCTTACCTCCGTTAGCGGCAGTTGTCCTAAAAATATAATAAATCACAGACGAAAATAGGGTTCAATTTAATCGTTGAACTCTATTTTGTTTTATTGCCTCCCCCTTGCAACGTTGAAATTTATGAAAAAAATACTCTTTGTTAGCAGTGAAGCTCACCC
>JAGLBU010000096.1 GCA_023146575.1 Methylococcales bacterium | reverse complement strand
CAATGCTTAGCGCAGACAGGACAATTACCAAATGCATTAGTTGCGTGTGTCGGGGGTGGTTCAAATGCTATTGGTCTCTTCCATCCTTTCATTGATGATAAAGCGGTTAAAATAATCGGTGTGGAAGCGGCGGGTGATGGCATTGAAACAGGACGACATTCTGCGCCTTTGTGTACAGGACGAGCAGGGGTTTTACATGGCAATCGTACCTATTTAATGGCAGATGATGATGGGGAAATTATTGAAACGCATTCCATTTCAGCAGGCTTGGATTATCCAGGGGTTGGCCCTGAACATGCGTGGCTAAAAGATATTGGACGTGCAGACTATGTTAGTATTGACGATACCGAAGCGGTGGCAGGTTTTCATGAATTAACCCGCACAGAAGGGATTATTCCTGCGTTAGAATCCAGTCATGCCATTGCATATACCTCAAAGCTTGCCCCGACAATGAAAGAAAATGAGATTATTATTGTGAATTTATCGGGTCGTGGGGATAAAGACATGCACACAATGGCAATGCGCGAGGGGATAGAGATATGAGCCGTTTAACTGCAAAATTTAACGACTTAAAAAAGAGAAATCGTTGTGCCTTAATTCCTTTTATTACCGTTGGTGATCCTAGTCCCGAGTTTACCGTGCCGTTAATGCACGCAATGGTGGAAGTGGGTGTTGATGTTATTGAGCTGGGCGTTCCCTTTTCAGACCCTATGGCGGATGGTCCTGTCATTCAACGTGCGAGTGAACGTGCGTTAGGGCAACAAATGAGCTTACGAAAAGTGCTTGAAATGGTGAAAGTATTTAGACAAACTGATCAAAAAACTCCTGTTGTCTTAATGGGGTATTTAAACCCGATTGAAATCTTAGGCTACCAAAATTTTGCGGATAAGGCGTATGATGCCGATATTGATGGGGTGTTAACGGTTGACCTTCCCCCCGAAGAAGCCGCAGAATGCAGTGCCTTATTAAACGAAAAAAATATTGATACGATTTTTTTATTAGCCCCGAACAGTACGGCGGATCGGGTTAAAAAAATGGATGCGATTGCGCAGGGTTATCTTTATTATGTGTCGGTAAAAGGCGTGACAGGGGCTGGGCATTTAGATATTGATGAGGTTGATCAAAAACTAACGATGATTCAACAGCATACAAATTTACCGATTGCGGTGGGTTTTGGCGTAAAAACAGCACAAACAGCTCAAATGATTGCCCAACGTGCAGATGCAGTAGTGGTAGGAAGTGCGTTGATTGAAAAAATTGAACAAAATTTAGAGAATCCTGAACAAGCAAAACAGGAGATTATTGAATTATTACACGCCATGCGACAGGCAATGGATCGTTAAGAGAGTATAAGCTATGAGTTTGAGTTGGTTTGAAAAATTAGTCCCTGCAACGATTAGAACGGATTCGTCCAATAAAAAAACAGGGATTCCCGAAGGGCTATGGAATAAATGCCCCAGCTGTCAGGCTATTTTATACAATGCTGAGGTTGAAAAAAATGCCCACGTGTGTCCTAAATGTGAATACCACATACGGATTACCGCGAGAATGCGATTGGATTTATTTTTAGATAAAGAAGCGCGGCTTGAAATTGGAAAAGGTTTAAAACCCATCGACCCTTTAAAATTTAAAGACACTAAAAAATACAAAGACCGAATTTCGCAAGCGCAAAAAAAGACCAAAGAAAATGATGCTTTAGTGGTGATGGAAGGCTTATTACACGGTCACTCCATTGTGGTGGCAGCCTTTAACTTTAGTTTTATGGGTGGCTCAATGGGGTCGGTTGTTGGGGAGCGATTTGTAAGGGGCGTTAATCGGGCGCTTGAAATGAAAGCCCCCTTTGTCGTCTTTACCGCATCAGGGGGCGCACGCATGCAGGAGTCTTTGTTTTCGTTGTTTCAAATGAGTAAAACCAGCGCGGCACTGGCAAAATTATCGCAGGCACGATTACCTTATATTTCTTTTATGACCGATCCAACTATGGGTGGAGTTTCGGCGAGTTTAGCCATGTTAGGGGATGTTAATGTCGCAGAGCCGAATGCCTTAATTGGGTTTGCAGGCCCTAGAGTGATTGAGCAAACGGTGCGAGAAAAATTACCAGAAGGCTTTCAGCGCAGTGAATTTTTACAAGAACACGGCGCGATTGATATGATTATTGATCGGCGTGAAATGCGTTCAAAAATCAGTAATATTCTTTCGATGTTAATGGCACATCACCCTGTTATAAATGAAAAAGAGGCCGATGTTGTGACGGTTGAACGTAATGATTAGGCTTGAGTGTTCATAAAATGGC
>JAGLBU010000095.1 GCA_023146575.1 Methylococcales bacterium | reverse complement strand
CCATTGATCCCAATATAAAAACCTATCAAAAAGCCTTGTTTTCACCTTCAACCGCTTCAGTAAATCCTAAAGAAGTGTGCGCGGTTTTAAAACAAAACTTAATAGATCAGGGCATTGAATTTATTTTTAATCAACCCTTTGAGTCCTTGTCATTGGATTATAATTATTTAATAAATTGTGCGGGCAGTTATGCGGATAAAATTGCAAAATTACACGGTTTGGCCAAAAGCTACACCATGATTCCATTTAAAGGCTTGTATCTAAAATATTATGGAGACGATCAGCCACTTCGTACCAATGTTTATCCCGTGCCAAATATGAAAAACCCTTTTTTAGGCGTGCATTATACAATTACATCGACCAATGATATTAAAATCGGCCCGACTGCGATTCCTGTTTTTTGGCGCGAAAACTATCAAGGTTTATCTGGCTTTAAGCTTAATGAATTTTTAGAAATCCTGTATTACACCAGTAAATTATTTATTTTAAATTCGTTTAATTTTAGAGAATTAGCGCTGATCGAAGTTAAAAATTATCGTAAAAAAACGCTGATTCAAAAATCACAAACCATGCTGAATAAAATTGGCGATGATTTTCGACCCATGCCCGCAGGTATTCGCGCTCAATTATTGGATACAGAACGAAATGAATTGGTGATGGATTTTATGGTTGAGCATACCGACAATTCGACCCATATTTTAAACGCCGTCAGCCCCGCGTTTACCTGTTCATTTGCCTTTGCAGCCTATGTTGTCAATCAAATTTTAGACAAGCAACCCTCTTAATGAAAAACTATATACAACAACATATTAAAAAATCTATTTCGGTCAAACAAGCACTATTAAACGACATTGCTTTAGTTGAGACCATTGAATCCCTCGCAGGTCGTTGTGTTGCCGCCTATCGTGCAGGTCATAAAATATTAATCGCAGGCAATGGAGGCAGTGCCGCCGATGCCCAACATATTGCAGGCGAATTAGTCAGTCGTTTTTATTTTGATCGCCCCGCTTTAGCCGCACAAGCGTTAACCACCGACAGCTCTATTTTAACCTCCATTGCCAATGATTATGGGTATGAAAAATTATTTGCCCGCCAAATTGAAGCCAATGGGATTGAGGGTGATATTTTTATCGGGCTTTCAACCTCAGGTAATTCGAGCAATATTGTTCAAGCGCTCAAACAGTGCCAACAACAACACATTATTACCGTGGGGTTAACAGGCAGTCGCGCCTGTGAAATGGATAATTTATGCGATTTTATCCTTAAAGTGCCTTCGATTGAAACGCCACGAATTCAAGAAGCACACATGTTAATCGGGCATATTTTATGCGCCATTATTGAAAAAGAATTATTTTCAGGAGCTTAAATTATGCAAGCAATTATCCTCGCAGGCGGCTTTGGAACACGCTTACAATCGGTGGTTAAAGAGGTTCCAAAACCAATGGCGGATATTAACGGCTATCCGTTTTTAAAATACCTGTTAGATTCATTAGCCAAACAAGGGTTTAAAAAAATAATTCTATCGGTTGGCTACAAACAAGCGATTATCAAAGACTATTTTAAAGATCGTTATTTAGAGATGGAAATTATCTATTCTTCAGAAGACACGCCATTAGGGACGGGAGGAGCTATCGTAAAAGCCTTAAAATTAACTGATAGCGAATGCGTTTATATTCTTAATGGTGACAGTTTTTTTGAGATTGATTTACAGGAAATGCAAAAGGCACATTTAAGCTCAAAAGCCGATATTACCTTAGCGACTAAAGTGATGCAGAATTTTGACCGTTATGGCACGATCACCCTTGAAAAAATGCGTGTGATTGCCTTTGAAGAAAAAAAATATCATCGTGATGGCTTAATTAACGCAGGTATTTATTGCATCAATCCCATCTTATTTAATGATTTTCAAACGCAGCCTAAATTTTCATTTGAAACCGATTTTTTAGAAAATAATTTATCCAGATTACAAGTGAATAGTTTTGAAAGCACGGGGTATTTTATTGATATTGGGATTCCAGAAGATTATCAGCACGCGCATCGTATTTTTTCAGCATGAAGCAAAAAGCTTTATTTTTAGATCGCGATGGCATTATTAATATTGATGATGCGTATGTTTATCAGCCTGAAAAATTTATCTTTGTGGAAGGAATTTTTAAACTATGCCAGTTTTTTAGCCGACAAGGGTATCAACTTTTTATTATTACCAATCAAGCAGGAATCGGACGTGGTTATTATACCGAA
>JAGLBU010000094.1 GCA_023146575.1 Methylococcales bacterium | reverse complement strand
TAGTTTACGCCCATGCTGGGCGTACCAAAGCCTTCGAGCTGACGTTCACGTTTCGGTGAAACATTAGCCTGAAACGCTCCACGCCGCTCAACTCGGAATTAGGTTTACATTGTTATCAAGTACTAAATCGTAATTATTTAATAAACTGGAGAGTAGTTTTAATGAAAAAGGTATTTCTAAGTATATTGTTTCTTATTTCTGCAAATACTTTTGCACATGGCCCCATTCGTCAAACATCAACATTCACCGCTGAAATTGATGGAAGTGCAGAAGATGTTTGGTCTATTTTTAATGAGTTTTCAGATATGTCATGGCATCCTTTAGTCCTTCAGGTTGATAGTGCCAGCGGAGGAAGTAAAAAAGGAGCTATTAGAACAATTACTTTAAAGTCTGGAGGGCAGTTGGTACAAAAAATAAAAAAACATGATGCTAAAAAAATGTTCTTAAAGGTTAAAACACCTACAAAAGATATGACTATAGTTGATAATATAGAGTTTAAAGGAGAAAAAAGTGCTGTTCGAACACTACCATTATCAAATTTATTAGATCAAATCAAAGTTGTAAGTTTAGGTGATAATAAAGCAAAAATTTTATGGAAAGCAGCGTATATTAGAGGTTACATGAACAATTTAACACCTAATGTAGATCATCTTCCTGAATTAGATGAAAGTGCAGCTAACGCTGCTATTAAGAAGTATGTTGGGGCTGGTATTTTAGGGATTTTGAAAAAATTTAATAAAAATGCTACAGAAGATGATGTGAATTTATGTTTTACAACAATTCCGGGTCAATGTCCATTTTAAGTAGAAACTTAACAAGCGGCGTAGCGGCGTAGGTTGGGTTATTTATAACCCAACATTTTATTCAGACCCAATACCATTCGATAAAGAAATAGGACTATTTCCCCAATCAGGGCTAATAATTTTATGACGAATATACCGGTGAATACTACTGTATTTCCAATCCGCAGCGGCGTAGGTTGGGTTATTTATAACCCAACATTTCATTCATACCCTATATCATTAAATGCCAATATCCAAATACGCTTTTTATAATCACTTTGACATTACACAGCTCAATTCTTTCGTTTTATAAAATGTTGGGTTATAAATAACCCAACCTACGCGGCTGAGTCTATATATTTGGCAAAGATATTGGTTGTAAAACCTATTTTTTCTAATTTTAACAACGGTCTATTTCATAATTTTTGGGTGCATTCAAATGAAATTTATACTTCATGTAATAAAGTCTTTAATTATTGCTCTATTTTTAGCGCTAATTGCTTCTGAATTTGGTAATTCTTTTGAAGGACAGAGTGGTTTTGTAATGTTTTACTCTTTTCCATTTTTCTTTTTTTTAGTTCTAATAAAAAAACCAGTTTTCAGTTTAATTTTCAGTTTAATTCGATCTAATCCAAGAGTACCTAATTATGGAAAGCGTTGTCAAAAGTGTGGACAAGTAAACTCAACAGACAAAACAAGTTGTATTTTTTGTAAAATGGAAGAGGGGTTAAAGGATGTTGCCCCTGAAGATTATTTGAACAGTGCATTTGAACTAAAAAAAGGTATTTATAAACCGCCTGTAAAACACTCTTCATCAACCCGATAAACCTATATTCTGCACACCAAATTAACTCGTAAGCTGAGGTGTGTTTTCTCGCTCTAAAACTCACATGAAAGCTAATATAAAGGAGTTTTTTCTAAATATCCAGCTTGGAAACGAGAAAATTTCCTGTTCATTTTCGCTAATTATTTATTCAGATTCTATTTCAAATAATAAACACTCAAGCATTTTTTTTACCGATTTAAAATCATAGCTTTCTTGATAGCGACTTTGAATTAAGTAATTAGACTTAAGTTTTCTTGTATTTTTTCCTTTAAAGTATTGTTTTAAAAATACTTTTAAAATTAAAACTTTTGTTCCGTTACTTAAGTAGTTTTTTTTCAAACCTGCTTTCTTTCCCGCCTCAATATCCCCTGTTTTATCCCCGATTAAAATAGACTGAGATAAATCTAAATTAAATTCATCCGCAGCTTGTAAGATCATCCCCGCATTGGGTTTTCGGCAGCGGCGTAGGTTGGGTTATTTA
>JAGLBU010000093.1 GCA_023146575.1 Methylococcales bacterium | reverse complement strand
TTGATTTAATTGATTTTTAAGGACTTTAATGGCAGGATTGCGCTTGTTTTAAGACTTAAATTTTAACTAAATTCTGTGCGTAATCAATTATGACCCCATCCCCTTCAATATTCACGCTCTTTTTTCAAATTATTCTGTTATTTTGTTACGTTAATACTGCCAATGCAGAAGAAACGCTTAAAAAAACTGAAAAAGTAAGTGAAAAAAAAGTATTATCTGAACCATCCGCTTCGCCTGAAAAAAAGATTTTTGTTTTAAAAATTACACTTGCTGCCATTGCCTCCTTAAAGGAGCAATTATCTGAAGATCAGTTTCAACACCTTGAAGAAAAGTTTATTGATCTGCCTTTTGATCAATTGAACATGAGCTTACTAAGTTCAGAAGAAGGTTCAGATTCACCACTTTATTCATTAGAAGAGTTAGAAAAAATTCAAAACTCTTTAACCTTATATTTTGATCTTTTAACTAAAATTCAAAAAACTTCTCCTGTATTAAAAGCTATTTATCAACAAAGAACTGAGCTTGAAAAGTTACAAGATTCGCTCAAAAATTTGCTTGAGACTGAACAGTCTGCCGTACAAACTAAAATATCAGCCCTTGAACAAAAAATTAAAACGGCTTTTAAGCATTTTAAAACGACAGCAAAGGAATATAATTTTGCCAATATTAGTATTAAAAAATTACCTGACTTTTTAACGGATTTAGGGTATGAAGATGATGAGTACGATGCTATTCATAAAGAACTATCAACTTATTTATACTTAATTCAACGCTTAAATAATACTGAATCCATTATTAGTGCCTTATCTGAAGCATCGAATTCCATTGAAGAGGTTAAAGTTTTTTTAAGTGCTTCATCAAAAACAGAAGAAGAAAAACAGCTTATAAAGGAAAAAATTCGTCTTTTAGTAGAAGGAAAAAATAAATTATTTAACGATTTCACACTTACAACCACAGGGATTGATAAAGAAAGTTTTCATAATAAACCTGCTAAAAAAATCAATATAGAAGCGGAAATGAATAAGGTAATTTCACCAATGGTGGTGAACTTTATTGAATTTACCGAGCCTTCTCGACGAATTGAGTTTTTACGGGGTAATATTGCAACTCAAGAAGAGCGTTTACCAAAAATACATAAAGGGTTAGCGCTTATTAAGGTTCTTATTGATGAGGTAAAAAATAATGAAATTAAAACACAACTTTTAAAAGAAAAAACATATTGGGAAAAACAAGAAAAAGAAATTACCACCAAGCTTGATGTTGCAAAACAACAATTTCATGAGCTAAGCAGTCACAAGGTTTCGCCCGAGGATGCCTTTGAGCAATTTACTCAAGCTATTGTGGGTAAACGGGGCTTAAATATTCTATTTTCCATTCTAATTTTTATCGCTTGTTTAGCGGGCTTATTACTTTTTCGTCGATTAGTGATGACTGCTATCCCTTTTAAACGCAAGAAAAACCTGCACTTCCTTGGAAACCTAGTCAATATTTTACTGACTATGTTTGCCTTTATTGCCTCAACCTTAGCACTATTAGTTTCCTTATTTGTTACAGGTGAAATGTTTGCTTTTGCCTTTATAATCCTTATTCTTGTTGGAATGCTATGGGCATTACGCAATACTCTGCCCTTATTCATTGGGCAAATTAAATTATTATTGGGATATGGCGCAGTACGTGAAGGGGAATTAGTCCATTATCAAGGGATTTTATGGGAAGTAAAACTTATTGCCATCTACAGTTATCTTGAAAATCCTTTATTAACGGGTGGAACATTACGTTTACCCATTAAAACGTTAATTAATATGTGTTCTCGTCCTTATGATGCAGAGAAGGAAGTATTATTTCCGTGTAAAGAAGGTGATTTCATTTTTTTTGTAGACAGTGATTTATATCGCAAAGTATCAACACAAACCCCCCATAGAATCACTTTTGAGCGTGCTAATGCACCTGAAAGCATGCCAACGGATTTATTTTTAAAACAACGTGTGCTTAATTTATCCACCAATCCTTTTTCGGTGGGGATTACTCTGCAAATTTCTTACAAACATCGGTATGAAATATTAAACCAAGTTATTGAAAAATTAGAACTGTTTGTGAAAGATAAATTTAATAAATTACCGCTTGCTGAAAATTTACTTGATTTTTTAATAGATGTTAATCATTTAAATGATGATTCCATAGATGTTATGGTTTTAGCTAAAATGCAACCTATAGCTGCTGAAAATTATTTAGCTATTAAGCGGCATTTACAAAAAATATGTCTACAAGCGGCAAATGAATATCAATGGGAAATTAAAAAGATACATTCGATTGAACAAACCCATGCGCCTTTATACACCACAAAAACTTTTCGAGACTTTACAGATCCTCTGGATGAAAATATAGGGTAAATGTATAATATTTTTCCCTGATAATTTCCTCTTTTTAGGTGAACCTGCTTTACTCAATTAGGAAGTTTTTCTGTGTTTGGTGCTTAACCAGCGTTCATGCCTTAAATCTTCTTTCAAGGAGTCGATCCTAAATATGAATTTTCATAAAAATATCTTGAAGAAGAGCATTCGCCACATTTTCAGTTGCTTTCACGCATGCTCTCTTGAAACATAATGTCGAGCTAAAAAGTTTGAAACGTTGCAGTCGAACGAAAAATGAACGTCCGACCACATGCGCCATGCCGCTTAGTTCAGCGATAGGCTTTTAAAAAAGTATATAAACCTACAAGCCCCACATAAAATACATTCTTTACAGCGAAATTCCAAATACTTTCGCCCGTATTATTTTGAATCAAATCCAAATAATCTTTTATTCACAATCACTTCTGCAATAGCGTCTGGAACATGCTCTTTCCAATCATCTTCCCCTGTTTCAATAGACGATAAAATTTTAGCAGGACTTGCGCCTTGTAAACTTTCATCGGCATTTTCTAAACCAATTAGATAGCCATTTTCGGTTAAATGTTGGTACAAATATTTTAAATTTGCAGAGGGGGTGAAGTTTTGAACCGTCACCAATTCATTTTTACTTTTATAGGGATAGATATAAAGTCGGGTATTATCGGGAAATAATTTGGCAAAGGCTTCTAAAATTCCGCCTTCAAGTCCTTCATAATAACTTTCTTGGAAAATAAAGTTTAAGTTAGAAATACCTAAAATCATACCGATTTGTTTTTTGGTATAGCGTCTAAAATATTCTCGTAATCGAAAATAGCGTAAATAATTAGACACCATCACGGTATAACCTTGGGTGTTTAGCATATCAACCCGCGCTAAGAAATCGCTGTCATCAATTTTATTATCCCCCTCGGCTAAATTTGCCATGGTTAATTCAGCTAAAACAATGGTTTTAGAGGCATTAATGTTTTCGGTTTCATTAAAATGCTGCTGTCCGCATTTAATCATGTCAGTGTGAATTTTCGTCAAGGGGGTAAATGCGCCCCGCATCACTAATATATGTTTTTTGTATAATAATTCGGCAGGTATTTGAACTTCGCCTTGAGGGTTAAACATGATCGCATGGGTTAAATCTTCATGCACTAAATGCAAATTCATTAAACGATTTTCAATTTCCTCAAAATAAGGCCCTTCAAAATTTATCATGTCAATTTCAAGTCGTTCGGGTTCTAAATCAACTAATAAAGATTCAATGATTTTTTTAGGATTAGTAAAATAATTAAACGCCGCATGAATTAAATTAACGCCTAACACACCAAGGGCTTCTTGTTGAGAACTGCCATCATTATCCAACATGCGAACGTGTAAAATAATATCGCTGGGGGGGGCTTTTCGATGCAGTTGTAAACGAATCCCAATCCAACCATGACACTCGTTTTTTTGCAGATAACTTTTTGCGGTAACGGTCGCCGCATAGGAAAAAAAAGTAGTGTTTTTAGAACGAATAGGGGTTAAAAGTTCAGTAATCGCAATAAATTCTTTATCCAGCATTTTCATTAATCGACTACGACTCACATAACGCCCCGAAGCTTCTAAACCATAAATATCATCACTGACCTGCATGTCATAAGCCGACATGGTTTTAGCCACCGTTCCTGCCGCCCCACCTGCCCGAAAAAAGTTACGCGCGACCTCTTGCCCTGCGCCAATTTCAACAATAGTGCCGTATTTATAATTATCTAAATTAATTTCTAAGGCTTTTTGTAAGGTTTTATGTTTTTGATCGTGTTCAGCCATAAGGGGTAAGTCCTATTGAGTAGAGTAAAAATAAGGGTTTGTGGTAGGGAAGTTGGGTTTAAATTATCCCAATAATTTTAAAAAATAATTATCACCCAAGCTAACCTGTAATTACTTTATCTTTATGCCTATTTTTGCAGATGTTGCTTTTTTAAGCAATATGCCTTATTGCTACAAGGCTTAATGCACTATAACCTTTTGATTCGTATTTCTTAACGTAAGCTTCAATAAATTAATAGTCGTCATTTTTAAGTTTTCCTTTAGAGAAAGTGTATTTTAAGAATGGTTTTTATGGTCTAGCAGGACGTGACACGTATCGTCATTGATGAATACTTGTTTTGAAAGAAGTTGGCTTGGATATTAAAAATATGCCGCCAACAATACTCCGTCCGCTTGCGGCGGGGTTGTTTATTAATTGAACATAATATCACTTATATTTTTCCAAAGACGACGAAAATCATCTACCACTAAATATAACGAAGGAATAAGTAATAAAGTAATTAAAGTCGCAAACAATATCCCAAATCCAATTGAAATTGCCATAGGAATTAAAAATTTTGCTTGCCGTGAGGTTTCTAAAATCATTGGTACTAGCCCTAAAAAAGTCGTCAGCGTCGTTAAAATAATGGGTCTAAAACGCTGAATGCTAGCCATTTTTATAATGTGAAAAACGGATTTTTGATGACGTTGATTGAGCTGGTTTGCATGGTCAATTAAGACTAGAGAATCATTGACCACAATGCCTGATAACGCCACAATACCAAGCATACTCAGCACACTTAGCTGATAGCCCATGATTAAATGCCCTAACACCGCGCCAATAATCCCAAATGGTATACTGATGATGACAATAAGCGGCAAAACATAACTTTGAAATGGAATCGCCAGCATCATATAAATAATAATAATAGCGATAATAAAGCTTAATTTTAAGCTGCCTAAGCTATCCGCCATTTCCGATTGTGCACCTTGAAAGCTGTAATTTAAATTAGGGAATTGTTCGACTAATTTGGGTAAATCATGTTTTTTAAGCCCTTTTATAACTTCCCCTGATTTGGTTTTAGGGGACACCCCTGCTTTAACTTGCACATTACGGCGACCATTACGACGATTGATTTCAGTATAGGCACGACCTCGTTCTATTTTGACGACTTCGGTTAGAGGAATTTCTTTGCCCGCATTACTCCATAAAAATAAATCGGTAATATTTTGTTCTAAAAGGCGTTCATTTTTGGGCAAACGAACCACCATTTTAATTTCATTACGACCTCGTTGTTGGCGTAAAACTTCATTACCATAAAAAGCATCTCGTACTTGGCGACCTACATTTTCAGCGGTAAAACCGAGGCTTAAGCCTTCTGGGAGTAATTTAAAGTCCAGCTGCATTTTACCCAAACTAAAACCATCATCAATGTCTTTGGTCATAGGATAAGCTCTAATTGCAGTAGCTAATTGACGGCTGGCTTGTTCCAACACTGCCATATCGGGGTGATTTAATTCAATCGTGATCGCGGCACCAGAGCCAGGCCCTCCTGCATCGGATTCAAAAATTAAGGAACTGACCCCAATTAATTCGCCCGTTATTTCGCGCCATTTTTGACTAAAGGCGGCCGTTCCCATAATATTTTCACGAATTTCAGGCTTGGCTAAATAAACCATCATAACGGCGATATGAGAGCCTTGTTGACCAATTTTGCTGAAAATCCCCCGAATTAATTGATCGCCATTGGGAATATCTTCTGCCACTTTTCGAGCATTTTGGGTTAAGGTTGCCACCATTTTTTTAGTTTTCTCAATCGGCGTTCCAAAGGGTAAGGTGAGGGTAACTTTGGCAAAATCAGATTCGGTTTTAGGAAACATTTCCATCCCCATCCGACCACTCCCCGCGTAAGACAACACTATGATTAATAATGAAAAAGCAATGGCAACGGTTAAATAACGCTGATTTAAAACCATGTCTAAAAAACGCCCATAACGATGTGAAACCCAATGTTCAAACGCATGACTAAAACGTTGCTGTCGATTAAATAACCAACGCTGAAAGCCTTTTTCTTTTAACGGTTGCAGATGCCCTAAATGATTAGGTAAAACAAATAAACTTTCGATCAGGGAGAGTAAAAAAACCGTGGTCACTACTAAGGGGATGACCATAAAAATTTTACCAATAAAGCCTGGAATAAAAAGCAGTGGCATAAAAGTCGCGATATTGGTCAAAATACTAAAGGTGACAGGTTTTGCCATCTCTTGTGCACCACGAATCGCCGCCTCAATCGGGGTAAAGCCTTCCTGCCTATAATGGTAAATATTTTCCCCAATAATAATGGCATCATCAACCACAATTCCTAAGGCAATAATAAAGGCAAACAAGGAAATCATGTTCAAGCTCACCCCCAAGAGAGGTAAAAATAAAAACGAACCTAAAAAAGCAATAGGAATGCCTGTCATGACCCAAAAAGCCAGCCGTAATTCTAAAAATAATGCCAAGGTAAAAAACACCAACACCAAGCCCATCGCACTATTTCGTAACAATAGATCAACACGCTGTTCATAGGACACCGAGGAATCGTAATTAATCTCAGCGTAAATACCTGTGGGCAAGGTACTTTGATAGCTTTTTATTTTTTCTTTAACCGCTGTCGCAATGTTGATGGGTGTTTGTTTGTCGCTGCTATAAACATGCAACATAATCGCAGGTTTATTATTGTAAATTGCACTGTAATCAGTTTCTTGATAGCCATCGTTAATAGTGGCAATTTCACCAAGTTTTACTTCACT
>JAGLBU010000092.1 GCA_023146575.1 Methylococcales bacterium | reverse complement strand
ATCGGTTTTAACACTGCCTGCGGGTAAATCTAAACTAGCGGTTTTAATGCGTTTCGATACCTCGGATAATGATATTTTGTAGCGCCGTAAGTTAGCTTGGCTAATTTCGATGCTCATTTCCAAAGGTTTAACCCCTGATAATTCCACCAGTGTTATATCGTTGTGTTGTAATAAATTTCCCCTAAATTGCTCAGCAAGTTTATGCAGTACTTTTTCATCCGCGTCTCCGTATAAAACTAACCGTAAAACCTGTTTTTTTTGAAAAATAAGTCCGACTTCAGGGGCTTCTGCATCTTCTGGAAATGTATTAATACGGTCAATTTCTTTTTCAATATCTTGGGTTAAACGCTCCAGGTCAGTACCTAATATAGTATGCACGACCACAGATCCGATGCCTTCTTTGGCGGTGGATTCAATATCACCTATGCCATCAACCCCACTTACCGCCTCTTCAATCGCTAATAAAATACCGCTTTCAATTTCTTCAGGATTAGCCCCAGGATAAACGACATCAATCAATACTCGGTCGAGTTCAAAATCGGGAAAAACCTCTTGCTTGATGGTATTCATAAACAAAAGACCGCCTAAAATTGCCGCCAGCATAATTAAATTGGCAGCAACCGCATGATTTGCGACCCATGAAATTGCCCCTGTGTTTTTTTGCAATGTTTTCATTGAGACTTGTCATTGGACTGAATGCGTAACGCCATTCCTTCAACAGGGGTGGATAAATCACTCTTAATAATCTGTGCATGAGCAGGCAATGCATTTTGGGAAATATAAACCATCCCCTGCTCTTTCCAGACAGGTTTTACAATCTGAATAATGAGTTTTTTATTCTCGCTCATCAACCATAAACGATTGCCATCGTGTAATAAATTTTCAGATAATTCTGTAACATTTCGTAATGTTTTACCTGCAATTTTTAAACGTAAAAAAGTTCCAAGCATTAAAGGCGGTAAGGTTTTATTGGCTTTTTGTTGGCTTAAAGGATCTTTGACTTCAACAATTAATTTTGCCATCCGCCCTTCTTGTTCGATTTCAGCTTTTAAACGTTTAATCACCCCCTGTCGATAAACGCCTTCTTTCCAGCCAGCATCGTATCGAAGCTCTACCTTTGAGCCTTTTTTGCTGTTAATCTTTGGAATAGAAATCCAGCGTAATTGTTTGACAGGTAATGAAACATCAATCCAAAAATGTTTAATCCCGACTAATTTTGCTAAGGGTGTACCTGTTGAAAAGGTTGAAATCCACGAGCCAATATTAGCATTTCGGCTGATAACAATGGCATCAAAAGGGGCGACTGGACGGGTACGTTCTAAATCAAGTTGCGCTTGTTTTAAGCTGGCTTTACTGGCGGTTAAATTCGCTTTCGCCGATTGTAAATGTGGTTCTCTAAAAACTAAAGCGCGTTCAGTATCGGTTAATTGGGTTTTTAATAATTGGGCTTCTTGTTGTGCAATTGCTTGTTTTCCTTGTTCTAATTTTAATTCTAAACGGGATTTTTCTAAGGCACTTTGGCGTTGCGCAATGATTAATTTATAATCGGTTGGGTCTAATTGCACCATCCATTCGCCTTTTTTTAAAGTGCCGCCTTCAATAAAATTAGGATTGGTTTTGGTCACCATGCCGCTAATACGTGAGGTTAAATTGACTTCCTGTGCCGCAATCACAGTCCCCATCGCATAAACACTGACTTGATGAGCGCGAAATTGTGGGGTGATTAATTGGACTAAAGGCTTTATAACATTCGGTGGCGCCCGTTTCGCTTCGGGCTTAGAATTCATCCATTGATAGGAAATATAGCCAGCGAGAAACAATATTAATAAAGGGGGTAATCCTTTGAAAAGGAATTTAAGCATGAAAAATCAGTCTAGAATCTTATTGGAGTACAAATAAACAATTCTAGAGCAATGGTGGCATTAACGGTGGATTATTCGAGTATTTTTAAGGGAGTGAAAGAAGACATAGTTGATTTTTGATCCGAATGGTGACAGGCTTGAACCTCAGATTCTTCTGGCATGTGTGTTCGCATCCAGCCTTTATTTAGCATTATGATGCCAACAATAATCAATAAAACGCCCGATAATTGAAAGAATCGGTGGGTAGCTTGGCTGGAAAAACATTGCATCAAAAAGCCAAAACTAAATAAAGCAGGCAGAGTACCAAGCCCAAATAAGGTCAGTATTTTTGCCCCAACCAACGGGTCTGCTGCCCCTGCTGCCATGACATACATTGCTTGCAAAGGTCCACAGCCTAATAAAAATCCTGAAAAAATACCGATAAAAAAAGGGCTTCGAGTACGTTTTCGACCTTTAATCGCAAGTTTGGCGACGCTAACAGGTTGTTTTATGCGAATGTATCTTAAAATCGCAAAGATATTAAGCATATTAAGCCCGAATAAAACCAAAAATCCCCCTGCGACTAAATTGGTTACGCCTTGTGCAAACGGGGTGATGCTCACAAGTGACCCTAATAAACCAAATAATGCTCCAAACGATGCGTAGGAAGCGGTTTTACCAATGCCATACAATAAATGAGAACGCCATGTGCTGCGATTGGCTTTCACATCTTGTGCGGTGTAATTCATCACAAATCCGCCACACATACCTAAACAATGTAAACCTGAAATAAGACCCACCACAAAAATCATTCCATCGCTTAAATTGGAGCTAAGATCAGGTAGGGTAAATTGATGCGACATTTTTTTTGCAAAAAACAACACCGCTGCCAAAATTAAAATAGTGGTTAATGTGATCAGGAAGGTAATCCAAACAGGGCGTTTTTTCTTAGAAATTTTGGCAATGGGGTAGCCTTTTTCAACGATAATTTTTTGAATTTTTCCTAAGCTAACTTTTTTAGGATCAAAACTAATATCAACCGAGGCTTTGGGGTAATCTGCTTTTATTTTTTTAACGCCATTAATATCTTCAAAAGCCTCTTCGATAATGGTTTCACATCCTGAGCAGACCATTTCTAAAACATTAAATTTAATATGAGTCATTTTGAGTGTTAGTAAAGGGTTACAGGGTTAAACTAAGGGAAATTTCATTGCTTTTTTTGACCATCATTTGGGAAAATAATTCCAACTTTTACGCCCCCATTGACACGGTTTTTTAAGGTTAACGTGGCATGATGGGTATGAGCGATACGCTCAGCAATGGCAAGCCCTAATCCAGACCCGCCTTTCGTACGGGCTTTGTTGCCTTGACTAAAGGGGTCAAATAATTGTCGAAGGTTTTGATTATCAATCCCCTGTCCTCGATCTTTTACCCAAACTTGTAACTGACCGTCCTCTTGATAACTGTGTAACGTAATCGGCTTTGCGCCATGTTTAAACGCATTATGCAGTAAGTTCGTGAGCAATCGTTTCATTGCCACAGGGCGGCACTTAAGTTGTATAATGGCATTCTCTTCGAGATGGATTTTAAAATTTTGACGGTGAAAATCTACAATTAGACTATCAATGAACGGGGGTAAGTCTATCAACTGCTCAGGTTCGGTTTGACCTGCACGGGCATATTCTAAAAAATCTTCGATAATGGCATCCATTTCCTCAATGTCTTTAACCATATCGTAGCGTAAACTTTCCTCTGGCATCCATTCTACTGCAATTCGTAATCGCGCTAAGGGGGTTCTTAAATCGTGTGACACCCCTGCCATTAATAACTCCCTATCCTGAATCAATTTTCGCATTTGATGCGCTGATTGCTCAATTAAACTCACGACCTGCTGGATTTCTTTAGGGCCTTTATGTTGTAAGGTGGGTAAGTCTCTGTCCATTTTTGATAAGTCTTGAGCCAAACGACCCAATTCCTTTAAGGGTCGTAATAAATACGCCGTAATGCAATACGCCATTAACATACTTACCAATGTCGTTAAAGTCAAAATTAAACTAATCATGCCGTAAATATTTTGCAAATAGGTATGAAAAGGAATTCCTATCCAATAATTTTTCATCCACGCCAATTGAAACCACAGTTTTGAATGTGTCGCTTCATTGCTTAAGCGAATCGTTAATGCGTCTGAATAATGATTTTCTAAGGTTTCTTGCATGATTTGATAAAAACGCAACGGGGGTAATTCAGTAAAATTAGTCGTTTTTTGTCGAATTTCATAGCCTAATTGCGGTAGATTTTTTTGTAACCACGCTTGCGCCTCAAACGCTTGAAAATCACGGAATTTTATGGCTAATAACTGCAATTGGTTATTCAGCATATCGGCAAATTGTGTCGCCCCTGGATCAACCACAAACCATCTTAAAAAAAATATAAAAATTAACAGGTTGATGAATAACAACAAAATCAAACTCAAGGTTATTTGACTAAATGCCGTCCGTGGTAAGCCAATCATGCGTTGTCATCTGAAGGCGGTACAAACACATACCCTAAGCCCCAAACCGTTTTAATATAACGTGGTTTTTTAGGGTCTTTTTCTAATAATTTACGCAACCTTGAAATTTGCACATCAATACTGCGATCAAATACATTATGATCTTTTCCGCGTGCCAGTGTCATTAATTGCTCGCGTGATAAGGGATGATTTGGGTGTGTTACTAATGCGTGTAAAAAGGAAAACTCACAACTGGTCAGACGAATCGTGTCTTTCAACGTCGTAAGTTCGT
Organism: Methylococcales bacterium; assembly: GCA_023146575.1. Taxonomy (GTDB): domain Bacteria; phylum Pseudomonadota; class Gammaproteobacteria; order Methylococcales; family Methylomonadaceae; genus WTBX01. Next base: position 196 of record JAGLBU010000092.1, on the reverse strand, counting down.
GTTTATCGGTGTGTAAAATAAACGAGCCAAATTTAAGCAAGGGGTTGGCGTTAAAATCGTTTGCGGAAATAGTGACGGTTCGGCGGCGTAAAATCGCATGAATACGAGCGACTAATTCGCGCGGGTTACAGGGTTTGGGTAAATAATCATCCGCGCCAATTTCTAGACCAATAATACGATCAATTTCATCGCCTTT
>JAGLBU010000091.1 GCA_023146575.1 Methylococcales bacterium | reverse complement strand
GTGATCCTGCACATACTCAAGGGACTGAAGATGAAAAAATTGTGCTTTTTGAACGTACTTTTGCAACGTTAAAATTACGGGTTAATCGGTTGTTAAAATTACCGTTAGAGACTTTATCGACTGACGCGCTAACCCAAAAACTCAACGCGATTGGAATATTAGAGGCTTAAAAGAAAGGAGTCGGCCTGTAAGCCGGGTTTTGTGGACAGCAGCCATTCATCTAGGCGATAAGTCACCCTATCGCTCAAGCAATCTACCCAGAAACGGTACGGGTCGCACCCATGTTTCTCTATTTGATCTTGCTTCAAGTGGGGTTTACCTTGCCACGCCTGTTACCATTTGTGCGGTGCGCTCTTACCGCACCTTCTCACCCTTACCGCTTATCTTTACAGATAAGAGGCGGTTTAATTTCTTCAGCACTTTCCGTAGGCTCGCGCCTCCCAGTGATTACCTGGCACTCTACCCTATGAAGCCCGGACTTTCCTCTCTTCTATCATGACAATAAAACAGCGACTGCTCGGCCAACTCCTAGCCGAGGCATTCTACAGGTTTTTTAAACATTAGGCGATTTTTTCAACCTCGCCTAATGACAGTAAAGTTTTTCGATTCAGTTCGCTCGTAGGAAAAACCCCATCCATTTCTGAAAAATACACATGTTCGTTATAAATTTCATCTGCTAAAAAAATATAAGTACCATGATTACGGATGGTTTGTGCTTTAGCTTTGTTCAAATCTAACCCAATCGTAATTTCAATCATGACATCAATATCACTTGTTAAGCTTGTTTTAATAAATTGCTTGTATCGTTCTCGTAATGTTTTTTTCGCACCAATACCATAAGAATACCCTTCTAATTGAAACCAAAAATCAAACTCAGTACTGGCATCATTTTCATCGTGAATTTTTTGAATGTCATTTGATTCTAATCCAACATCAGTCAATAATACAGAATAAATCCTGTCTTCATAATTAAGACCAGAATCAGAAATAATTGACTGATTAATACTCTCATTGAACACCAACATAAAAATCTGATTGGGTTCAACCCCTAACGTTTTTAAAGAACGCGCATCATCGGATAGGGATTGTAAATAATCCACAGCCAACTGTGATATAAGCTGGTTTTCTCCTGTCTCTAAGTTTTCAAAAAATATTAATGCCAACAATGCTCCACTCACGCGGGTACTGTATGGGTTTAACAAGGAAAGCCGATCATATTCTAATGATAATGGTGGTAATTTTCGCATCGAATCACTAATAAAGGACTGTTTTAATTTAGCTTCGGCTAACAATACATCCTTAATTGAATAAAGACGAAGGCTAAAAATAAACAATTTCAAAGAATCTTCACCATTAATTCGATTTACGACGGTTAAAAACTCATTTTTCTTTTTGCCTTTTAGGTTTTCAGCTTCATTATGAATAGTGTTAACCACATGTTTCCATTTCTTTGAATAACAACAATTAAGTATGGTATTGGTTTGATTGATGGTTAGTTTGGTTTTAATCAGATGCTTTAAGAAAAAATAAAAATTCAGGTTAATATCAAATTTTGTTTCGCTGATTTCAAGTTTTTTCATATTGACTTAAGGTTGCGGAAATGGATTTTGCTAGTGCAGTTATTACTGGCACTGCGACACTGTTACCAAATTGTCGGTAGGCTTGAGTATCACTGACAGGAATTTTAAAACTTTCAGGGAAACCTTGTAAACGAGCAGCTTCTCTTGGGGTAATTTTTCTAGGGTTCTTACCTTGTTGCTCAATTAAAATTTCTGAACCATCTTTATAATATCGCGCAGAAATAGTACTGGTATAAGCTGATGATTGATTAAACATTGAGTATCCAAAACCATTTCCTTTTGCTTTGTGAGCCAGTTTTCTACGTTGATGTCCTGCCCATAACTTATCTGAGATTGTATATTTATCAGCAACTGTAAACTCCAAAATATCTCCTAATTTAACCACGATGTTGGGTGGGTCTGGAAACTTAAAATCCACTCTTTCCAAAAAAGCAATAATATAAATTCTATCTCGGTTCTGAGGTACACCAAAATATTTAGCATTCAAAATATCCGCAAAAACGTGATAGCCCAAATTTTCAAGGGAGCGTTTAACCGTGGCAAAGGTATCACCCTTATTATGGCTTTTAAAGGCTTTTACATTTTCCAAAAACAACACCTTAGGACGATGATGTTTAGCAATTTCTAAAATATTAAAAAATAAAGTCCCCCTTGTATCACTAAATCCCTTTTTATGCCCTGCATTAGAAAAAGGCTGACAAGGGAAACCAGCCAATAAAACATCAAATTCAGGTAAATCTTCGGGGGAAAATTGTGTTATATCTCCAGAAGGATAATGACCAAAATTAGCGTGATAAGTCTGTTGAGAAAATTTATCCCATTCAGAAGAAAAAATACATTTTCCAAAAAAAGGTGAAAAACCTTGTCGGATTCCACCAATACCAGCAAATAAATCAATAAATTTTAAATTATTTTTCATAAAATATTTTTTTAAACTTGTTCCAAAAAGTCGCTAACAAAATAGATGTTATATCGATTTAATCTTTAGCATAAATTAAGGTTTATTTCCAAATAGTCTCCAGCCAATCTTTGTTAGCATTAATACTTCTCGTGCCTTTTAAATTCATTTTTCCACGAATAGTATTTA
>JAGLBU010000090.1 GCA_023146575.1 Methylococcales bacterium | reverse complement strand
GGTATGGGTTTGTTGGCAATGGGTCTTAATGCGAATGCGAACCCTAATACTGTTGGTGCGAATGTAACTGAAACATGTGATGTAGCAGCGGCTCCAACAAATACATCGCTTACTAATATGGGAGTATCTGGTAGTGATCTTACGTTAACGGATCCTGCTGCAGCATCTACTGCAACATTAACATATGGAGGATCTTTTTGTAACTATATGCCTTATGTTAAAGTTAAATCTACTAATGGAACGAGTGCTTTAGAGTCCGCCGATCCAATGCCTGCTGTGATGCTTGGTCATTTAGCAGATGAAGTTCCTTATACGGCTGACGTTACTTTTTGTGGTGTGAATCCTACCATTGCACATGGTACAGCTACTACAGATGAGGACTCAGTGTTGTGTACAGCAGCACCAGTAGGTGATGTTATTCTTAACGTTGTTACAACTCCAGGAGCATTACCTCTTTTTGCATCAACATACTCTGACATTGTGACTGTTGAATTAAGTCCAACGCCTTAAATTTAAAGCCTTAAGTTACGGCAATTTCTCCCTCCTATATATTATAAAAATGGGGGGAGAACTTTTCTCCTTTTAAAAAACGTGATTATTATGAATGGACTAGCTTATTACTTATGTTATTTTTACTCAGCTATTTTTCTATTATTATTTGGTATACAAAACGTATTTGCTTTGAATGTACAACCAACAGTTGTTGAATTAACATCCACAGGAAAAAATAGTTCAGTAAATTTGCGTGTCTTAAATGATACAAAAAAACCAATGCCTATTGAAATTGTAACTTATTCAATCATGATAGATCATGATGGTAAAGTATCTGAAAAAGAAATTGAGGGTAATTTTCTTATTTTCCCCCCCCAAAAGATGATTGCACCGGGTACTACTCAAAATTTTAAAGTTCGATGGGTCGGTGCGCCTGACCTTAAAAGTAGTGAAAGTTATCGGCTGTCGGTTAATCAAATGCCTGTGGATAACTTTATCCCCAATGAAGAGGAGGTGAAAAAAGCAGCAGGTGTACAAGTGGTCTTTAATTATGGCGTTTTAGTGAATGTGAGACCCTTAGAAGGAAAATCAGACCTTACATTGGTTAAGTCGGAAATTGGTAAGGATGCCAAAGGAATACTACGTCCAATACTAACGCTTAAAAATAGTAGTAATATTCATGCGCGATTATCCGATGCAACACTTAATTTATCAAATAATGACTGGTCGAAAAAAGTTGAACCCTCTAGCTTAATGAGTATTTTAGGGGTCGGTTTGGTACAACCTGGGAAAACACGACGTTTTATATTGAATATTGATATCCCTAAAACCTTAACGGAACTAAAAACATCGATTGATTATAAATCGCGGTAAATCTTGTACAAATTTAACTATTGAAAGCTAATTATATCGGTGAGTGTTATACGGCTAAAAGATAGGGCAAAAACTCACTATAATGCTATGGAGAGTTGTACATGGACGCTTCGTTATTTTTTTGTCAATCATTTAAGGTTTACACTGTAAATTTTATTTTTTTATTGATTATTTTTCCTTTTATTGTTGAAGCCAAACAACCCAAACTGGGGCAATTAAATACCACTCAGAAGGCTATCATTTTACCCATTATGTTGAGGGATGACATGGGAATAGAATTAGGGGAGATAAAAACTCATATTTCAATAGAGGATAAAATTAGTCTTTTCAAATTAGCATTGATAAAAACTTTAAAACCTCAGTTAAAAGAAAGTGTTATCGCCTCACTGCAAAAAACAGCTGCAATTAAAGGCTATTTATCATTAGAAACCCTTCAAGATTCTGGCTTTGATATACGTTTTTTAGCAGACAAAATGGAGTTGTTATTTGCTCCTAAAGGGGGGCAACGTCCTGATAGTAATTTATCATTTTCAGGGAAGAAAAAAATCATTAGTAAAGATTTAAATAGTCCTCAAGTTTTTAGTGGTTATGTTAATATTTTAGCGGCGATTAATCATGTGATAACCAATAATAAATCCGAGTTACAGTCTCCCTCTTTGGATTTAGAATTTGCAGTAAGATTGTATGATGTAGTTTTGGAAACGGAGGCTAATGTAAATTCTATAGGTTCTAGTGGAATTGACTTTAAACAGTATTTTTTTTCTCGCCAAGGAAGTCGTTTAATTTACGATTATCCTGAAGGTTCATTACGATTTCAATTAGGCGATCTTCGGGCTATTAGTAATAGTGTACGAAGTTTACCCAAGGCATTAGGGCTTTCAGTTGAAAAATCGGATCAAAAATTACAGCCACGTAAAAATATTCGCTCAACAGGGCGTTCTTCGTTTCAATTAGATCGTGCCTCAACGGTTGAAGTTCGAAATAATGGTCGTATTATTCGCACCCTTCATCTACGTTCGGGGCATTATAACTTGTCCGATTTACAACTAAGCCAGGGTGCAAACGATATTACTCTTAAGATTACCAATGACTTAGGTCAAATCAAAGAATTAAATTTTTCAATTTTTTCAAATAATGAGTTATTAGCTAAAGGAATTAGCGAGTGGGGGCTTGAGGTAGGGTTTCGATCAAATTTTGAAAACAATAAATTACTTTATGATTTTAAGAAACCAATGGCCTCTGGATTTTATCGGCAAGGTTTAACAGATAATATGTCTGGTGACGTGTATTTTCAAGTTGATAAAACGGCAGTGTTAAGTGGTTTTGGTCTCTGGTCGCAGTCACAATTTGGTTTTTTAAATCTATCTGCAGAACTCAGTCAGCATGAAAAAGTAGGTGTTGGCTATTCAGCAAATCTGAGCTGGAGTCGAGATGGTGAAATCGGGGTGAATAATTGGCGTTCATCTTTTCGTCTTTCAGCAGATTACACTAGTGATTATTTTACATTGATTGACCAAACAACTATCCCTCAAATTAATAAAGACTGGATACGGTTGAATATGGGTTATTCACAGGGTTTTGGAATGGGAATAGCCGCTACTTTATCAGCAAATTATACCTTTGAAAATAAAAAAAACTCTCAGTACAAGGGCGATACTTATGGTGTTGATTTAAATGTTAATAAGCAGGTTAGCCCTGATCTTGGGTTAGGAGCTACGATTGGTTATAGTAATACTAACTCAAGTAATTCTAGCGATTCGAATAGAAAAGGTGAATGGTATGCCTCGGTTAATTTAAATTATCGACTAGGGGAAAACGCTAATATTAGAAGTGAATATCATACCCGAACAGAACAGGGGAAGCTTTCGTTTCAAGATCGATCAAAACACAACGGCGTGGGGAGTTGGAACACCAATGTTGATGTGGATTATTTTAATAAAGATAAGCGTACAACGTTGACAGGAAATGTTCGTTATCTTGCCAATCGTGCCAATATTAATTTATCCCATACCTCCAGTCTTGATAATGCTAAAACGGGACAAATTTCAACAAAACTAAACCATAATACACGCTTACAAATAGGGACTTCACTCGCTTTTTCAGGAAGAAAGTTTGCATGGGGACAGCCTATTCGGAGTGGTGGTTTTGCAATTATTTCATTGCATGAGAGTTTAAAAGATTCAACATTGATGGTGGGTACACCTGATAATGTTATTGCTGAATCCAGTATTTTTGGGCCTGCTTTGGTTTCTGGGTTAAGCGAATATACAGCACAGCAATTAACAGTTGATGTTGATGACATGCCTTTAGGCTATGATTTGGGCAGCGGTAGTTTTGATGTGCTTTCGCCTTATAAAGCAGGCTACCACTTAATGGTTGGCTCAAATTATTCCGTCTCAGCTTATGGAACTTTGTTAAATAAAAAAGATGAGCCGCTTGTTTATATCACGGGTGTCGCTTATGAAGGTAAAGATAAAAAAGGTCAGCAATCTAATGTTTTCACCAATAAATCAGGACGCTTTGGCGCTGAAGGTTTGGCACCTGGTATCTGGTTAATTGAGATGAATACGGATCCTGCCGTGCAATATATAATTAATATTCCTAAAGATACTAAAGGAATGTATAAAACAGGTAAACTAAAACCTATTTAAGGAAAGACTATGTCGTTTAATTATTTAAAAATATTTCTAATATTATTGGTTATTCTGTTAAGTCCAAAGATGATCTTTGCAAAATGTAGCTCTAATGTTATTAATGGATCAGCCTCTCCGTTTTTAGCTTATGATTCGCAAAATAATTCTATTCAGCATACACATTTTAACTTAACCATTCAAAATACCAATAATGAAAAATGTGTGTTATCACTAATTCCATTTGCACCTCATTTAGCGGTTAAATTGAGCAATGGAATGCACGAATTAAATTATGGTATCTCAAATAATGGCACAACAAGTGATATTTTGACGCAATTACCTACGAATAGGGTGCATGTTAAAAGTCTTAATTTTACTGGAAGTCAATCACAACAATTAAAATGGGATTTTTTTGTATTAGGAAGCCAAAAAGTTAGCGCGGGAAATTATAGTGACACGAGTATTCAGGTGCAGGCGTATGAACATTTAGATGGTAACCCTAATAATTTTTCAATCAATAATTTATATTTACGTGATAGTACACAAATTAAACCGCAAGCACTTATTAAAAAACAGTGCAGCATCTTAGGAACACCGATTGTTACTACAGCCATTAATATAAGTTATAGCGGAGGTGCTAATGGCAATATTGATTTGAGTAGTGCAATTAATGCTCCTAGCTCATCTTTAAAAAATGCAACATTAGGCTTAACTTATCCTAATAGCCGTTGTAATTATGCTGCCAACCTAAGCTTAAAATCTCATAATGGTGGATTAATAATAGAAGGGGGGGCTGCTATAGACATAAAAGGTTTTTTAAATCGCATTGACTATCATGCCACCGCATCCTTTTGTGGTAAATCCATTTCAATTATAACCAATGGAGCAACTATTTCTAATACCACTGTTTGTAATCCAGGTTTAAATACAACGGATTTAATACTAATCTTAACAGTGAGTACTCATGACAAACCTTTACTCGCAGGTAAATACCATGATGTGCTAACGGTAAAAATAGGCGCACCTATTTAAATAGAATGGCATTATTGATCTAAATTATTAAAACAATTCATATTTTTTTCAGCCGCAAAGGTAGGAATAGGCTCTGCTGCTGTGACCCATGTACTAATATCTTTCCAAACCACTTTTGCATTTAAATCTCTTAATAACATGTGATAACCCTTTTTATAACAGGCGATACGTTTATTTTGGGCATGCTGGCTTAAGAGATTGCGAATAAATTTAAAGGTCGGTTTAGTGGGAATGATTTCATCTTTTTCACCGTACAATAAAAAGGTTTTAAGCTTTAGTGTTGTGGCACTGGCTAAGGCGGCATCCATTAAATTTGCCACCCCATAAATCACTTCAATTCGGGTTTTTTTGATAACTAAAGGGTCTTGTCCTAAGGCAATTAACATCTCACGGTTATCCGAGGCGACAATCTCTAAACTTTCACCTGTTAGTGTCATCCACGGAACGGTGCGGGCAAGTGTCCATAGTAATACTTGCTGATACCAAGGCATATTTTT
>JAGLBU010000009.1 GCA_023146575.1 Methylococcales bacterium | reverse complement strand
TAGATTGGGATAATCGTCTTAAGGTATTAGGCGCAAAGCGTTTATATGATCGCGTTGATTGTGATGTTGATTATGAAGAGCCTGCTGAAAATTGGATTAATGCGGTTATCCCTTTAATGGCAAAAGGCGTGGATACAATTGTTGAACCCGTAACAAAAACTGAAAGCAAGCCTCAATACAGTCGTAAAAACCCCTTTTCAGCGACCATGACCTTAAATAAATTAGTCACGTCTGAAGATTCTTCTAAAGAAACCCGTCATTATGAAATTTCGATTGCAGGTTCTGGTTTAAGCTATGAAGCAGGCGATGCGTTGTGCGTTATTCCAACCAATGGTTTGGAATTAGTCGCGGATATTGTGAAAGTGATTGGGTGCAAAGGGGATGAAATTATTTTTGTACAAAAAAAATCAATCAGCTTGAGCGAGGCATTACGGTCACATTTTGAAATTAAATTACCAAGTAAAGAATTACTAACTGAAATTGCCGAACATCCTGACAATCAAGTCTTAAAAGAGTGTTTGTTCTCAGATGATAAGGATAAATTAAAAGATTATTTATGGGGACGTGATAGTTTGGATTTATTAAAACAATCACGTGATATAAAATTTTCGGCGGCAGAGTTTATTACCTTATTAAAACCGTTACAGCACCGTGCGTATTCAATTGCATCCAGCGGAAAAATGCACCCTGATAATGTGCATTTAACGGTGGCTTCGGTGCGCTATGATGCCCAAGGACGGACTCATAAAGGTGTGTGTTCGACCTATCTCGCCGATATTGTTGACGAAAGCACGCAGGTGAAAATATTTTTTACGCCTAATAAAAGTTTTCGTGTTCCTGAGAATAATGATTTACCCATGATAATGGTCGGACCTGGGACAGGTATTGCGCCTTTTCGTGCCTTCTTACAAGAACGTGAATTTAGAAAAGCAACAGGAAAAAATTGGTTGTTTTTTGGGGATCGAAACGCTGAAATGGATTTTATTTATCAAGAAGAGCTGGCCATTTTTCAAAAAGAAGGCGTTTTAAATCGTTTGGATTTAGCCTTTTCAAGAGATCAAAGTGAAAAAATTTATGTCCAAGATCGAATGCGTGAACAAGGTAAAGAATTATTTGCATGGCTTGAGCAGGGCGGCTATTTTTTCGTCTGTGGGGACGCTTATCGAATGGCAAAAGACGTGGATAAGGCCTTGCATGATGTAATTATAAAACAGGGTGGTAAATCTTCCGGTGAGGCGATTGATTATGTCAATCAATTGAAAAAAGAAAAACGTTACGTTCGAGATGTCTACTAACTTTTTTAAAGATTACCGATATTTTAGAGAATCGCATGGATTTAAATCAACGCAATCGTTTAGAAGAAAGTATTCATTATTACCAAAAAGTATTAATCAATGAGCCAGAACATGCAACCGCACATTATAATATTGGGGTAACCTTAAAGGAATTAGGTGAATTTGAACAAGCCATTACCGCTTATAAGCATCAGTTGGAAATTAATCCAAAACATGAAAAATCGTGGAATAATATAGGTACAACCCTGACCCAACTAGGAGCTTATAGGGATGCTAAAAATGCGTTCACGAAAGCCTTAGAAATTGATCCTATCTATTTATATGCACTGACAAATGCGGCTGAACTCGCCTTAATTGAACATGATAGAGCCTTATTTTCATATTATATTGAGGAAATTTTAAAATTAGTGGGTGACCAAACGGAAGAGTTTGCGGTGATGTCCTTTTTTATGTGGCTGAGTTCAGTAGAAGAAGGGTATCAAGTGGTATTAATAGCGATTAAAAAACGTCAATCAAAAACACCCTTTAACTGGAGTTTTGAAACCTTAACCCCTGTATTAAGCCGCTTGCGAAAATCTCAACAAAAAATTGCCGAAAGTTTTATTAGTTATTTTAATAACCAACTCAGTTTTGAAGGTTTAGAGGCTCGATTACGCAATGATTAAAAAAACTGGAAAACCATTTTGTGAAGTTTAAAAAAGAATTTGAGGTCATTGTTATCGGTGGTGGTCACGCAGGGACAGAAGCGGCTTTAGCGGCGGCGCGATGTGGCTGTAAAACGTTATTATTGACTCAAAATATCGACACATTGGGGCAAATGAGTTGCAACCCTGCGATTGGTGGCATTGGAAAAGGCCATTTAGTGAAAGAAATTGATGCGCTTGGCGGTATTATGGCGCAGGCAATTGATCTTGCTGGCATTCAATTTCGAACGTTAAACGCTAGTAAAGGCCCTGCGGTTCGGGCGACTCGCGCACAAGCCGATCGTGTGTTATATAAACAAGCGGTACGAAAAGTATTAGAAAATCAAAATAACTTAAGCCTGTTTCAACAAACCGTGTCGGATTTAATCGTTGAAGGCGATCGTGTTACAGGGGTTAAAACTCAAATGGGGTTGTCTTTTAGCGCTCGCTCGGTGATTTTAACCACGGGGACTTTTTTAGGGGGACGTATTCATATTGGCTTGGAGAATTACACAGGCGGACGGGCAGGGGACTCAGCCTCCATCGCCTTAGCGGAACGTTTACGTGAATTGCCCTTTAAGGTTGATCGTTTAAAAACAGGCACGCCACCACGCCTTGATGGACGAACGATAGATTATAGTCAATTAGCCCCACAATTAGGCGATACCCCTTTACCTGTTTTTTCATTTTTAGGCACTATTGAGCAACATCCTCGCCAAATTCCTTGTTATATCACCCGAACCAATCAAAAAACCCATGATATTATCCGATCAGGGCTTGATCGCTCGCCTATGTATTCAGGGGTTATCGAAAGCGTAGGTCCTCGTTATTGTCCCTCTATTGAAGATAAAGTGATGCGCTTTGCTGATCGAGATTCGCATCAGATTTTTGTGGAGCCTGAAGGGTTAGACACGTATGAAGTTTACCCGAATGGTATATCAACCAGTTTATCATTTGATATTCAGTACGATTTTATTCGTTCGATGCATGGATTTGAAAATGTGGAAATTATTCGTCCAGGCTATGCGATTGAATACGATTTTTTCAACCCCATTGATTTAAAATCTTCGCTTGAGACTAAACACATTGATGCCTTGTTTTTTGCAGGACAAATTAATGGGACTACGGGCTATGAAGAGGCCGCCGCTCAAGGTTTAATCGCAGGTTTAAATGCCGCAAGACAGGTGCAAGGAAAAGAAAGTTGGTGTCCTCGCCGTGATGAGGCTTATATTGGGGTAATGATTGATGATTTAATCACCCGTGGCACCCAAGAACCTTATCGTATGTTCACCAGCCGGGCGGAATACCGTTTATTATTGCGTGAAGATAATGCCGATTTACGATTAACCGAAAAGGGACGTGAACTCGGTTTGGTGAGTGATGAACGCTGGCAAAAATTTAGC
>JAGLBU010000089.1 GCA_023146575.1 Methylococcales bacterium | reverse complement strand
GAGCATATTCCTTTTCAAGATTTTTTACCCTCTTTACAAGAAATTCGACGTGTTACTCAAACTAAAGTCGTGTTATCGTTGCCCGATCAACGAAGAGTGATGGGGCTATCGCTTTGTTTGCCTAAAATCCCGTGGAAAAAATGGGAACTAAATTATAAATTAATTCCAAGTCAACACAAAGACCGCGACCATCAATGGGAAATTGGGGTAGCAGGCACTTCAGGCTCATTGGTAGAAAAAACCATCTTAGAAGCAGGGTTTTCTATTGAGCGCCAATATCGTTTGGAAAAACACAGCTGGCATTGTTTTTATATTTTAAATCCCCTTTAAGATGGTTGATCCGATGGGGTGTTCTTGATTTTCATTGAGAAGTGCTGTTTGAGCTTGAAAAATTGCGTCGCTTGGATCGCGATCCACCCGTTGATAATGACCATCACTTTGTAGTATCCATGCTTGGTCATTATCATTTAAATAACAGGCGAGATCTTGCAAGATTCGATTTAACAGTTTTTTATTTTCAATTGGGAAACAGGTCTCCACTCGTTTAAAAAGATTACGGGTCATTAGATCCGCACTGGCACCATAAACTTCCCAATTACCACTGTTTTCAAAAGCGTAAACACGGGTATGTTCTAAAAAACGCCCAATAATAGAGCGTACTTCGATGTTTTCTGAAATTCCCTTAATGTTAGGACGAAGACAACAAATTCCTCGTATAATTAAATTAATTTTAACCCCTGCTTGTGAGGCTCTGTACAACGCTTGAATGCTTTTTTCTTCGACGAGAGCATTAATTTTTATAATAATGGAGGCAGGTTTCCCCGCTTTTGCATTTTCACTTTCACGCTCAATCATAGCAATAAGACCGCTATGTAAGGTAAAAGGTGATTGTAACAATTTATTCAGCTTAGTAACCTTTCCTAAACTGGTCAGTTGTACAAAGACACGGCGTACATCTTCCCCCAAAACTTTATCACAAGAAAACAAGCCATAGTCCGTATATAAACGAGTGGTTTTTTGATGATAATTTCCCGTACCTAAATGCACATAATTACGCAGGTGCTTGCCTTCTTTGCGCAAGACTAAGCACATTTTCGCATGGGTTTTATAACCAACTACCCCATAAACAACATGAACCGCCGCCTCTTGAAGTTTATTAGCTAAGCCTATATTTTCCTCTTCATCAAAACGTGCCAGTAATTCAATCACCACAGTCACTTCTTTATCTGCCCGCGCGGCTTTTATCAAGGTATTAACGATGGGAGAATCAATCCCTGTTCGATAAAGTGTCTGCTTGATGGCTAAGACATTAGGGTCATTAGCGGCTTGGCGAATAAACTCAATCACTGGTAAAAAAGAATCATACGGATGGTGTAATAAAATATCGTGTTTTTTAATGGCATCAAAAATATTTCGATTCCGCCCAAATTGCACAGGCATGATAGGATTAAACGGGGTGAATTTTAAATCGGGGCGGTCAACGAGATTATAAATCGCTTGAATACGATTTAAATTAACAGGTCCATTGGCAAGATAGAGCTGTGAGCGGTTCATCTGAAAGCGGGTCAACAAAAAACTAAGCGTTTCATCTGGCGCTTGCGCATCCACTTCTAAACGCACTTCATCACCATAATTACGCATCATTAACTCACCCTTTACAGCGTGCATTAAATCATCAATCGCATCATCATCCACCAGTAAATCACTGTTGCGAGTCACTCTAAATTGATGACAGCCTTTTATGGTCATCCCATTAAATAATTGACTGATAAAGGCATGAATAATCGAAGATAAAAACACAAAATTATGCCCTTCGCTATCGGTTTCATCATTGGGAATTTCGATCAATCTCGGCAATGCCCGTGGTGCTTGCAAAATGGCACGACCACTTTTACGCCCGAAAGCATCTTTCCCCGTTAATGAAATAATAAAATTTAAACTTTTATTTAAAATACGTGGAAAAGGATGCGCTGAGTCTAATCCAACAGGGGTCAAAATAGGCAATAATTCGGTTTCAAAAAAATCAGCCAACCATTTATGCTGTGCTTCTGTCCATTTATCCCGCCGTAAAAAAAAGATATTTTCTTTTTCTAACTCAGGGATTAATACCTCATTGAGCAATTGATACTGGTCTTGAACTAAATGATGCGCTTTGATGGAAATTTGCTCTTGTTGTTCTTTAGTCGTCAGTCCGTCTATAGCAATAGCACTGGGGTTAATTGCACCCAGCTGTAAAACACTGGCAACACGGACTTCAAAAAATTCGTCTAAATTAGAGCATGAAATACACAGATAATTAAGTCGCTCTAACAGAGGAATACTTTCTTTTCGAGCTTCCGCGAGAACGCGAATATTAAACTCCAATAAGCTTAATTCACGATTAATATATAAGTTAGCTTGGGCTAAGTTAGTGGTGTCCATATTCTTAAGGCTCATGGCGTAATTTTAGAAAGGGCTAGTGCTAATTGTAGACTTTGGTCACTATTTTTGGGCAATCCAAACCGTAGACTTTGAGGTTCATCAAATAAACGGGTAAAAATACCTTGTTGAGCCAGTTTATGATGTATTTCTGCTGCCCTATGGGTTTTAATCCATTGAAAAAGGACATGACGTCCTGTAACCATTAAACCTTGTTTTTTTAAAAGTTGTTGCAGTGATCTTGACTGTTGCTTTAATGCCGCTCTCGTCTGTTGTTGCCACGTAAAATTTTTTAATGCTTGGGTCGTAATATAACGGCTAGGATGACTAATTGACCAAATTCCAAGCGTTGATTCAAGCTGTTTTAAAAAGTTGGATTCTGCTACTACAAAGCCACAACGAACCCCTGCTAAACCAAAAAATTTGCCGATTGAACGTAAAATGATTAAACCTTTGCGTGGTGAATAAGTCGTTAAGCTCTGTTTAGGGTCGGTATCAATAAAAGCTTCATCGACAATTAAGACCCCATTTTGAGCCTGTAAAATTTTATGCCAATCCAATAACTGTTGTTTTGAAAACACATGTCCTGTGGGATTATTAGGGTTTACAATAATTAATACCTTAAGTTGACGTAAATGTTCCTCAATTGTATGAGGCGATAAGGGAATAATTTCATGACCCGCACGTTGCCAACAGGCTTTATGCTCATAATAACTGGGGCTTAAAATACCTACTTTTGAACAAGGAAAATACTGCGGAAGACTTTGAATGGCCGCTTGCGTTCCTGCAATCGCTAATAAGCTATCAGCTTGATAATACTGCTGTGCCGCAATTAATAAATCGTCATTATCTTCGGGTAAACGTTGCCAGCAGTCGGCTGGAATATCACTCACAGGATAACCATTGGGATTGATGCCTGTGGACAGGTCTATCCAGTTTTTAAGGGGAATTTGGTAGTGTTCAGCGGCATGGCGTAATTGTCCACCGTGAGTTGAGTCCATAAATTAAAAAAGTGTGATGAACAAGGAGGTCACGTTCATCACACGTTAAACTATTTTAAGCGCCGCGTTTTTCAAGCATGGCAACCGCAGGTAAAACTTTACCTTCTAAAAACTCTAAAAAAGCCCCGCCACCCGTTGAAGTGTAAGAGACTTGTTCGCTAATACCATATTTATCAATCGCGGCTAACGTATCGCCACCCCCTGCAACTGAAAAAGCATCGCTTTGGGCAATAGCGGTTGATAACGATTTTGTACCTTCCGCAAACTGATCAATCTCAAAGACACCAACAGGGCCATTCCATAAAATGGTTTTAGCAGAATTTAAAATTTCAGAGTGTTGTTTCGCGGTTTCAGGACCAATGTCTAAAATTAAATCATCGGCTTCAACATCTTTCACAAGCTTGACCGTCGCTTCAGCTGTGTCAGAAAATTCTTTAGCGCAAACGACATCAACTGGCACAGGAATACTTGATCCTTTCGCGTCTGCTGCTGCCATTAATCGTTTAGCTTCATCGACTAAATCAGCTTCATATAAAGATTTACCGACAGGGAAACCTGCGGCGGCAATAAAGGTATTAGCAATCCCGCCACCAACAATTAATTGATCTACTTTAGCCGATAAGGAATCCAATACCGTCAATTTTGTGGAGACTTTTGAACCACCAACAATCGCCACTAATGGTTTTTCAGGGTGTTCTAAAGCTGCGCCTAATGCCTTTAATTCATTGGCCAGTAAAGGTCCTGCACAAGCAACAGGCGCTTGTTCGCCAACACTATGGGTTGACGCTTGCGCTCTGTGGGCGGTTCCAAAGGCATCCATGACATAAATATCACACAATTCCGCCATTTTTTTACCTAAGTCGGAATTATTGCCTTTTTCACCAATGTTAAAACGAACGTTCTCACATAAAACCACTTCACCCGTGGTGATTTTAATGCCTGCTAACCATTCTTTTTCTAAACGAACGGGTTTATTGAGTAATTTAGCCAAACGTTCAGCCACAGGTTTTAAGCTAAATTTTGATTCATATTCACCTTCACTTGGGCGACCTAAATGCGACATGACCATAACTGCCGCCCCTGCCGATAAGGCTTTTTCAATGGTTGGAACACTGGCTTTAATGCGCAAATCGCTTGTCACCACCCCGTCTTTAATCGGGACATTTAAGTCCTGACGGATTAGAACCCGTTTACCCTTTAAGTCCAAGTCAGTCATTTTAATAATGGGCATAATACTTCCTATATAAATGTAGAAGAAAAAAATTGCCCTAAATACTAAACTATATTGACTTAAAAGAGTATCTTAATTAAAAAAGCACCTACGATTAATTAGGTGTAGAATGACTCCTAAACGCTAGGTTGCATTTAGATTCTGATTTTCATACAAACGTACTTTTTTCCAACCTGAAAATTTAGCTTCATGAAACGGAAGATCATGATCAATAGAATGCTCATAGCAGTGTCTAAACAGACGTGCGGTACGAAACGCGTGTAATTCATCATTGGCGGTAATGGTATCTACATTGCCCACTTGAAAAGTTTTGTTTTTAGATTTACGATCCTTTACCCAAAAAACGGTATAACATAAATAGCTTTTATCTTTACGATGATCGTATTTAATCGTTCTAGAAACACCTGTAACCCCCGTGGTTGTTTTATTTTTTGGAGGCTTTAAAAAGCGGGTGCGACTGCCTTTTAAGACAACCAGCATTTGTTCACGCCAAGCGATCGCTGCTGAAAGTGATTTGGATTTATTGCCCCAAAGTTTGTGTGAAAAATAGCGACTTGTTTCTTTACCGCGTCTTACGATGCGAACTTGATAACCAAAAACATCGGGTTCGGTAATATGTTTATGCTTGACCATTCTGATGACTCCTAACTTAGAAAAAGAAACGCTGGCAACAAACAGACGACCTAAGAGTTGTGATCCCCTTTGTCAGCGTGGGACAGGCTTACAAGATTTTTCTGTAAGTCTATGCTTACAAATTATGCCTAGTCCTCTTTATAAAAGCAAGCAAAAGAATTCCTAATTAATTAAACAATTCCTGAGTATTTTGGTGTAGAATAAAATTTCCGCTATTAAAGCGGCTAGAGTTTTAGCTATATAAACAATTGATTTATAAAACATTTGGAGATAAATAAATGAGCGTTTTAGTTGGTAAAAAAGCCCCTGACTTTACCGTACCTGCGGTGTTAGGTAATGGTGAAATAGTAGATTCCTTCAGTCTTTCTGAGGCAATAAATGACAAATATGCGGTAATTATGTTTTACCCATTGGACTTTACCTTTGTTTGCCCTAGTGAATTAATTGCACTGGATCACCGTATGGATGATTTTACCAGCCGTGGTGTTGAAGTAATTACAGTTTCAATTGATTCGCATTTTACCCATAATGCGTGGCGTAATACTCCCATAAATGAAGGCGGTATTGGTAAGGTCGGTTATACAATGGCTGCCGATATGGCACACAGTATTTGTAAAGACTATGATGTTGAAGCCGATGCTCCAGCAGTTGCTTATCGTGGTAGTTTTTTAATTGATAAAGCGGGCATGGTTCGTCATCAAGTGGTCAATGATTTACCACTAGGGCGTAATATGGATGAAATGTTACGCATGATTGATGCCCTACAATTCCATGAAGAACACGGTGAAGTTTGTCCAGCAGGTTGGTCAAAAGGCGATTCTGGCATGGATGCAAACCCAGCAGGCGTTGCAAAATATTTAGATGAAAATGCCGATAAGCTTTAATTTTTTAGGTTAATCAGTCTTTGAACCAGCGCATCGGTTTAGGTCGATACGCTGGTTTTTTTAAGAATTATCCGCTTGCTTTTTTTTCGCGTCATAAACTAATTTTTTGCGTATAAAATACGTCACACCCAAGGCGACAAAGGTAGGCCCAATCGGAATACTTAACGTCGCGTATAATAATATCCATGTGAGCCAATAACCAATCAAGCCTACAATTGCCCATCTAAGCCAGTATTCCCCATACGATTTTGCGGACATTGAAAACCAGACTAGCACGATAATTCCGACCATTTTTGCCAAAATAAACATTTATTATCCTTTATTAGTTGTTTCTAGGATCTTTTTTTAAAAAGAGATGATAAAAATTCAATCATATTCGATATTTTTCCTGATCGCACTTAATTTTCTAGAATGAAAATAAAAAAAGCCATCAGCATAACCCTCTACACCTTTTCAGGGTTATTTATGATCGCCTTGATTACGTTGGCATCCTCGCCTTTCATCATGAACCCTAACGACTTTAAACACGAAATTGAAAGTACGGTAAAAGAGCTAACAGGTAGGACGTTCATAATTGACGGTGATATTGAATTATCACTTTTCCCTTGGATCGGGTTTTCAACTCAAAAAATCACCTTAGGCAATGCACAAGGATTCCAAGCCCCTTATTTTGCTCAAATTAAACAAAGCCAACTAAAAATCAGAGTGATTCCCTTATTATCAAAAAAACTAGAAGTGAGTGAAATTGTTATCAAAGGATTAGTGTTACATCTGGCTAAAAACAAACATGGAACAACCAATTGGGCAGATTTAGAAGCGTTATCCACAGAAGATGGCTCGACAACTGAAAACCCATTATCAACATTTGCGGTTGCAGGATTTTCACTTGAAAATGCCATGATAACGTGGGATGATTTACCATCAA
>JAGLBU010000088.1 GCA_023146575.1 Methylococcales bacterium | reverse complement strand
ATTTTATTGGCAATTCTCAGTGTGAATGATTTAGCTTTTTAAATAAGTATTAATCTCATTTTACAACTATAACTTTATCCCTTAACCTATAATTAAAAACTTACTAATATTCTTATTAACACCTTATCCATTTAAGAGCAAATGAAAACTAGCATTAAAGCCAAAAGTTGGACGTTTCAAAACAGTTTATTATTTAAAATTCCTCTTATATTTATTAGTTTATTATTTTTAACGTCATTCCTGCTTTTGATGGGGCTTAATACGGTTGGTAAAGCGTTGTTACGGGAAGAAATGTATAAAGAGGTTCAGTTAACCGAAATTGGTATTATTAGCCGCTTAAATGAAGAAATAAGTCATGCTAAGGTATTAGCTGTTTCATTGGCAAAACTGGCGGAAAAATTACCTTTAGAAAAAAAAATACATGCAGAGTTATTGCCGAACCTAATTAATTATAATGCATCGCAGGATATGATTGCAGGAGGCGGCGTATGGCCAGAGCCTTATTTATTTGAAAAAAAAACCGAACGGCATAGTTTTTTTTGGGGAAGAGGCTCAGAAGGTATTTTAAAATATTATGATGATTATAATAATCCTGAAGGGAAGGGCTATCATCATGAAGAATGGTATGTTCCCGTTAAATTTATTAAAAAAAATAATGTTTTCTGGTCAAAATCCTATATTGACCCTTACTCAAAGCAACCAATGGTAACCGTTAGTTATCCAATGTATAGAGATACTGCTTTTTATGGGGTGAGTACTATTGACTTAAAGCTGAGTGGTTTGAGTGAATTATTAGCCAGCTCTACAAAATCATTAAAGGGTTATGCGTTTGCCTTAGATAGAAATGGAAAATTTTTATCGTTTCCTGAAAATGAAATGGTGGTTGAGAAAAATAAATTAGGTGAGCTGAGTTATATTTATTTAAATGAATTAGCTCAAAAAAAAGCGTCCTTTTTAGCCATGATTACACAGATTCAAGAACAAGATTCTGCCACAATAAAACCTGTTGACCCCGCGTTATCCAAGCGAATTGAGGAAGAAAGTTATCAGATTAACCCAGAAGAAGCGGTCATCATCTCCAATACAATCATTGCTCAAAAAAACACAGCAACAACATCGACGCAATTTATTTTAAAAGATGATTATTTTCTTAAAACCTCGGTTTTAGTTTCAATTGTTATTATGCCTGAAACAAATTGGAAAGTTGTTTTAGTCGCCCCTTTGGATAATATTGCCCAAGAAAGGCACAAACTTTATTTAAAATTAGGTGTTGCATTGCTGGCTTATTTTGCATTTCTAACACTGTTTATTTTAAGTTATTTAAATCGGGTTTTAATTCGACCTTTACGAACTATATCTAGTAATAAAGGTGAAAAGAATATTTTTTTAAATGAAGGTAATGCAAAAGAAATTCAACAGTTAGCCAATTTATTTAATCGGCGTAGTCAGCAACTCATGGATGTGAGTCGGGCAAAATCTGAATTTTTATCCAATATGAGTCATGAGTTTAAAACCCCGCTCAATGCTATTATGGGTTTTTCACAATTGCTTGAAAATAATTCCCATTCCAGCTTAACAAAAGCTCAAAAAGGGTATGTTAGTCATATCTATAGCGCGGGTGAACATTTAAATTCTTTAATTTCTAATATTTTAGAGTTTTCAAAAATGGAGGCGGGGAAAATTGAGCCTAAAATGGAACCCGTCTGTCTAAATTTAATTGCTATTACGTGTATTGATACGATTCAAGCCGCTTTTAAAGATTCAAAAGTAACTATAACGAATCAATTACCGCAAGAGGAACTATTTATACAGGCGGATAAACGATTAATCTATCAAGTACTGCTCAATTTATTATCAAATGCGGTTAAATATAATCGTTTAACAGGCACAGTTAACGTAAAAATTAAACCGATTAATAAAGAAAAAATTAAATTATGGGTGATTGATACAGGCTATGGCATTAGCGATGAGGATTTGAAGAAGTTATTTCAACCTTTTGAGCGTTTATCGGCTAAAAATGGGGTTATTCCAGGTAATGGCATTGGACTGAGTTTTTGTGAAAAATTAATGGCACTTATGGATGGTCGCATTGGGGTTGAAACCGTGGTTGATAAAGGCTCATCCTTTTGGATTGAAATTAATCTTACAGCGCCCCCTAGCGATAAGAATGGTTAACGAATTAGCCTAAAATAGATTCAATCGTTAATGGTATATAATGATCGATCAATAAAGCGGCAAACATCAACATTAAATAAAGAATTGAAAAACCAAAGGTTTGCATGGCGGTTTTATCGTCTTTTCGTTTCATCATCAGGATTGCAAAATATAAGAAGACAAACCCTAGTAAGACTGCGGTAACTAAATAAATAAGATGACTCATACCCGTTAAATAAGGAAGAATAGTCACTAGAAACAATAAGATAGTGTAAAGTAAAATTTGCAAACGGGTAAACTCAACCCCATGTGTGACAGGCAGCATTGGAATGGCAATTTTAGCGTATTCTTTGCGACGTGCAATTGCTAATGCCCAAAAATGGGGCGGTGTCCAAATGAAGACAATTAAAAATAATAATAACGAAAAGGGATGCACCTCGCCTGTCATTGCACACCAACCTAAAACGGGGGGAGCTGCGCCTGCTGCGCCTCCAATCACAATATTTTGTGGTGTCATACGCTTCAAATAAACCGTGTAAATAATGGCGTAACCAATTAGAGATAAGAGGGTTAAAAAGGCGGTGAGAAGATTAACCAATATTCCTAAAATAAGCATTGAAATAACGCCTAAAATTAATGCAAAAACAATCACATTTTTAGCGGATAAATTTCCTTGCGGTAGAGGACGGTTTTTAGTACGCGCCATTTTGGCATCGGATTGTCGATCAATATAATGATTAATCGCTGCCGCTGAGGAAGCCGCTAAACCAATACCTATGGTTGCATAGAGCAAAGGTTCTAATGGGGGTATACCTTCAACCGCTAACAGCATTCCAACAATCGCTGTAAAAATAATCAGCGCAACCACCTTTGGCTTACACAGTTCTAAATAATTTTTCCACGAAAGAATATCGTTGTTGTATGTCATTGAATTTCAAATAACCTAGAATAATCGTATAGAATACAGGGAACGATTCATTATTGAAATAGTCGATGAGCCTATCATTTTTATTATTGAGGAAGTTATGAAAGTTAAATATTTATTCTTTGCTCTGTGTTGTTTGCCCTTAAGTGTGGCTTACAGTGCAGACAATAAAGTACATGAGAAAGTATTGAGCAACGGTTTAAAAGTGTTGATTAAAGAAGATCATCGCTCCCCCGTGGTGGTAACTCAAATTTGGTATAAAGTGGGCAGTAGCTACGAACCTAATGGTATTACGGGGATTTCTCATATGCTTGAACACATGATGTTTAAAGGCACAGCTAACTACCCTGATGGTGAATTTTCTAAAATTATTGCTGAAAATGGGGGGAATGAAAATGCGTTTACGGGGCAAGATTACACCGCCTATTTTCAAACGCTGGAAAAATCACGCTTGGAAATCAGTTTTAAATTAGAAGCGGATCGAATGCGAAACCTTAATCTTCAAAAAAAAGACTTAGTTAAGGAGTTAGAAGTTGTTACTGAAGAACGTCGTATGCGCACCGATGATAATCCGAGCGCTAAAATGTATGAGCAATTTTCAGCGATGGTGTACACCAGTAGCCCTTATAAAAACCCTGTTATTGGTTGGCCTTCGGATATTGCCGCTTACCAAATTGATGATCTAAAAACATGGTATCAACGTTGGTATGCACCGAATAATGCCACCTTAGTGGTGGTCGGTGATATTGAAGCCCCCGCCGTATTTGCATTGGCAGAAAAATATTTTGGTGTCATAAAAACCAGTAAGATTCAGCCATTAAAACCCCAAATTGAAATGGAGCAACACGGGGTTCGTACCATGACCATGAAAATTCCCGCTAAATTACCCAGTTTACTGATGGGCTATAAAGTACCTGTACTTAACACCATTAAAGATCGAAAAGAAGCCTATGCTTTAGAAGTATTAGCGAATGTTTTAGATGGAGGCGACAGCGCGCGATTGAGTAAAAAATTAATTCGTGGACAGCAAGTGGCACTTTCAGCGAGCGCTAGTTATTCCTTTGCCACTCGTTTGGATAATTTATTTACTTTTTCAGGGGTTCCTGTGGAAGGTAAAAGCATAGCAATGTTAGAAAAAGCCATTAAAGCTGAAATTAATTTACTGAAAAAAGAATTGGTTAAACCTGAAGAATTGGCGCGCATTAAAGCACAAGTATTAGCGGCAAAAATTTATGAACAAGATTCTAATTTTTATCAGGCAATGGTGTTAGGTATTTT
>JAGLBU010000087.1 GCA_023146575.1 Methylococcales bacterium | reverse complement strand
GCGATTAAATATTTAGTAGATGATAAATTATCCATTGGCTATTTAGACCCACAACCCATGAATCAACCTGAAAAAACCGCTGCTGTCAAAGGAACTCGTAATGCAAATTAAACTCGTATTTTTAAGTCTTTTCATTTTTTCGTGTACCACACAGGCGGCAGTAAAGATTGAGAAATGGCAAACCTCTCAAGGCGTGCCTGTTTATTATGTAAATAATCCCAGTTTACCGATGGTGGATATTAATATTTTATTTGATGCAGGCAGCGCGCGCGATGGAAAACAACATGGTATTGCGGCTTTTACTTCGATTTTATTGGGGACGGCAGCAGGAAAATGGACAACTGATCAAGTTTCTCAACGATTTGAAAGTATTGGTGCAAATGTTGGTTCTTCTTCAGGGATGGATTTTGCTGGGATTTCTATGCGCTCGTTAACAAACCCCAAATTATTTAACAAAGCCTTATCGACCCTTGAAGTTGTATTAACTCAGCCTACGTTTTCAAAAACTGATTTTAATCGCGACCAAAAACGTATTTTAACCGCTTTAAAACAACGGGGTGAAACCCCAGGTTCTATTGCTGGTTTAGCGTATAGTAAAACACTTTATGGTGAACATCCCTACGCGTACCCTAGTTCAGGTTATATTAAAACGGTGTCTAAATTTACCACCAAAGCAGTTCAACAATTTTATAAAGATTATTATGTAAGCGCTAATGCCATGATTGTTATTATCGGGGCGTTAGATAAACAACAAGCCGAAGCGACGGCTGAAAAGCTCATGGCAAAACTTCCAAAAGGTAAGAAGCCTGAACCAATTGCTGAGGTGGTCGTTCCAAATAAAGGAACAACCCAATATATTAGTTTTCCTTCTACTCAAACTCATGTTTTAGTGGGGTTTCCTGCGATAACACGCCATGATAAAGACTATATTGCGCTGTATGTTGGTAATCATGTGTTAGGTGGCAGTGGTTTAGTTTCAAAATTATTTAAAGAAGTACGGGAAGAACGGGGTTTAGCGTATAGCGCGTCCAGTTCTTTTTCACCGATGATTCAAAAAGGCCCATTTACCATTAGCTTGCAAACTAAAAATGAACAACGTGAACAAGCATTGAAAGTGTTAATGGATACGGTAAATACATTTATTGATCAAGGGATTACGGAAAAAGAATTAATCGCAGCTAAGAAAAATATCACAGGGGGGTTTGTGTTGCGATTTGATAATAATAGTAAATTAATGAGCTACGTGAGCGCGATTGGTTTTCATCAGTTGCCGTTAAATTATCTTGATACGTTTCCACAGCGTGTCGAAGCCATTACGACTGAGCAGATTAAAGAGGCTTTTAAACGTCGTGTGGTTTCTAAATTATTTCAAACGGTGACGGTCGGTGGCGAAATTAAAAAAGCCACAGCGGATAAAAAATAACTTATTCGAAGCAATAGCTTATAATGTTGGGTTGTTTAACATCTTACTTTTAATCATAGGAACTCATGAGTATTCAACTCTCTCACCGTGTTAACGCGGTTAAACCTTCCCCTACATTAGCTATTACAGCGAGAGCGGCACAAATGCGTGCAGAAGGAAAAGATATTATTGGGCTTGGCGCTGGCGAGCCTGATTTTACCACCCCAGAGGCGATTAAAGCGGCAGGTATTCATGCGATTGAGACGGGATTTACCCGTTATACCGCCGTGGATGGAACGCCGAGTTTAAAACAAGCCATTATTGATAAATTTAAACGTGATAATGGCTTTGATTATCATGCGAAACAAATATTAGTTTCATGTGGCGGCAAACAAAGTTTTTATAATTTAGCGCAAGCTTTATTGAATACAGGTGATGAAGTGATCATCCCTGCGCCCTATTGGGTTTCTTATCCTGATATGGTGATCTTAGCGGATGCAGTGCCAATTGTCATTGAAACCGCTCAAGAACAAAGTTTTAAAGTAACCCCCGCGCAGTTACGGGTGGCAATTACGCCTAAAACCCGTTTATTTGTTTTAAATAGCCCGTCAAATCCAACGGGCGTTGCGTATACAGAAGCGGATTTAAAAGCCTTAGCCGAGGTGTTGTTAGAATTCCCTAATATTATTATTGCGACCGATGATATGTATGAGCATATTTTGTGGGAAAAAGGCACTTTCGTGAATATTTTAAACGCCTGTCCTGCACTCTATAAGCGCACAATGGTCTTAAACGGGGTTTCAAAAGCGTATGCGATGACAGGCTGGCGTATTGGTTATGCCGCTGGGCCTGAAATTATTATCAAAGCGATGAGCAAAATTCAATCGCAAAGTACATCTAATCCAACCTCAATCTCTCAGGTGGCGGCTGAAGAGGCGATTAAGGGCGATCAATCCTGCATTGATACGATGATGGTCGAATTTAAAAAACGCCATGATTTTGTGGTCAAAGCACTGAATCAGATCGAAGGGGTAGAATGCTTACCAACTAATGGTACTTTCTATGTTTTCCCCGATGTAAAAGCCTTAATTGCGCGACTAGATGGGATTGAAAATGATTTGGATTTTGCGGAATATTTAATCGAAAAAGCAGGGGTGGCAATTGTTCCAGGGTCTGCCTTTGGCTGTTCGGGACATATTCGCATCTCGATTGCGACCAGTATGGAAAATTTAGAGAATGCCTTAGTTAAGATAAAAGCCGTGCTTTAATTCCATTTATAAACCTGATAGAACGTCTACTCTGTCAGGTTTTTCTCTGTGCCTATTTTGATAGAGTACCTGATACAAGCACGCACCATTAAATCACGACCTCATAATGCCTATAAAACCGACTGGTCTCATTCTTAAACAACCTATTCCCATATTAAATAAATCTTTAAAGATTAATTCTATTGGGTTTTTTTCTAGTTTAACAAACGCCGCTCTAGCAGCCACAGGGATTCGAGGTTCTTTATTCGCTCGG
>JAGLBU010000086.1 GCA_023146575.1 Methylococcales bacterium | reverse complement strand
AATAAAAATAAGACTCGGAAATATTCTAATAATTATAAAAAATAACCACTAGCACTAGTCTGTGATGAATAGACGCGTATAACACCAATAATAACAATAATAAACCTGAACGCAAGCCCGCTTTACGCGGGCTTTTTGTTGTCTAACGCAACGATATTTTATCGTTTCATTTTAAATTTAACCGCTGATTCTTTCCCTTTAGAATCAAATTTCTGTAGCAAACTGGTTAAGCCTGAGGTTAAAACTGCTGTAACCGCTTTATCAGCGGCGGCTTCGTTTAATTCTTCTGGTGGGTTATTGTTTACATAAGCTCTATAATAAGTTGCCACCCATTTTACTTCTGATTTTCCACCTTTTTCACTCACACTAATGGTTGCAGCGTAATTTTCAACGGGTAAAACAGGAATCTCTTCATCTTTTCCTGAATGTTTAATCGTTTTTACAGAACTCATGTCGGTAATTTTATATTTATACGACATTTTATCGGCTTTATAGGCTTTTAATTCTTCGGTAATTGTGCCGCCATCTTTTAGGGTCAAGACACGAATACTGCCTTTTTTATTACCTTTCGTCGCTTTAGTTTCTTTAATTAAAGGCAACCACGACATATTGTCATAGTCTTTAATCACGTCCCATATTTTTTCAGCAGGCGCGTCAATAGTCACTGTTGCGGTCATTTTTCCCCGAACAGGGCCGTGTGCATTAGCGGTTGATGCGAACATCAATAACAAAGCGGGGATCAAAAAAATCATTCTTTTTAGTAACATAAATCCTCTTTTAAAACATAAAAATCAAAAAATTATTATAAGCGTTAAAAGCAATTGATAGAAAATTTTTGAGTTAAAATTAAAATAAATTCAGTTAAAGGTAAAAAATAATGCTTAAACATCAAGCACTTTGGGAATCTTTTTTTCCACAATTTATGGCAAACAGTGATAATACGACTCGTAGTTTAATGAATTCTGCACAACTGGTAAAACTCCCTGCAGGGCAACAACTTTTTTATCCTGGTAGTGAATGTGATAAATATTTATTGTTACTGGAGGGGCAGGTTAAAACACAACTGATTTCTGAGGCGGGACGAGAAATGCTGCTATATCATATGAGTTCGGGGGATTCCTGCGTGCTAACAACGTCTTGTCTTTTAGGGGGGGATTGCTATCCTGCTGAAGGGCTTACCGAAACGGCGGTGAGTGCATTTGTGATTCCTGCGATGGCATTTCATCGAGGGATTGCACAATCGGCTTTTTTTCGAGAATTTGTATTCCAAAATTTTTCAACCCGTTTATCAAGCATCATCACCCGTATGGAAGAAGTGGTGTTTGGGGCAATTGATTTTCGCTTGAGTCGAATTTTATTGGCAAGTTCAAGTCGTTCATTAAAAATAACCCACCACGAACTGGCAACCGAATTAGGCTCAGCTCGTGAAGTGGTTTCTCGTCATTTAAAACGCTTTGAACATTATGGCTGGCTTGAATTAAGTAGGGGAATGATAAACATTATTAATCGCAAAGCCTTAGAAAATATCAAAGATCAATAACGGTTTTAGTCCTCTCTGGGCTCATTACCAATAAATTTAACAATCACAAACCCAACGGATCCCGCGACCAAAGAGGCCAGCATTAAAGGCAGGGCAAAGGGGATGTCATGATGGTCACGCATATCCATTTGTAAAACTGTCGAAAATACACTCAAAACAAAATCAATCATAGGGGTTCCTTAGTGGTTTAAATCATTACCTTAAGCGGCGGTTGCAATTTTAAAGCAGACGAATCCGTACTTCAGTGATAAAGTCACACTTCAATAAAAATTGGCGCTCAATGAATGAAACCGTTTACAGATTTTTTGATTTTTGAACACTTTAATATGAACTGGCAACGCTTATTAACCCAAGGCGTTATCATTTTAGTACTAGGACTTTTATTGGCGCTGGCAAGCATGAGCAAACCTGGTGCTATTATTATGTCAGCACGTTTTTTTTCGTGGTTGCCGCTTGGTGGTATTTTTATTTTATCGCTGGGGATTGTTGAATGTATTGATGCTTTTTTAGCCAAAGAACAACGCGATTTTTTTCAAAATTTACAAGTTGGCGCGCTGGATTTTATTATTGGCTTATTAATATTATTAAGTGTTGCCGAAAGTTTAAGCCGTATCAGTATGATGATTGCGGCTTTTTTAATGGTACGAGGAATGGTTCGTATAGCCTTAGTTTCAACGTTAGATTTGCCTCAAAAAACCTTAACACAGATTTTTGGAGGCGTTTCTATCATAATGGGGATTATGCTATGGCAACAATGGCCGCTGGCAACAGGCAGCTTTGTCTCCTTTTGTTTGAGTATTGAAATTGCCTTTAGAGGCTGGGCGATGGTAACGTTTGCGCTATGGGTTGAAAAGCAACAAACTTAAACCGTAATCTAGGCACACTTTAAGTCTACAATTAAGGGCTTCATGCTTCCTCGTAAAAAGCGCTATAATAAAGTGCTTATCTTCCACTTCAACACCTCACACATTAGGTAGAAAAATGAGCTTTAATAATTTCCTCAATAACATGAAAGACAAAATGTCTGAAATGAAAACCGCCGCTTTAAAATTCAAAAACAAAGAGTTTTTAAATGCAGCGATGGCAGGGTCGGCGTTAATTGCCTTGGCAGATGGTGAAATCAGTGCACCTGAAAAACAAAAAATGGTTAAATTTATTGAAACGCATGAAGCCTTGTCGGTTTTTACGACCTCAGATGTGATTAAAGCCTTTCAAGATTATGTCTCTCAAATTGAATTTGACAAAGACATTGGCGATGCAAAAGCTTATGAAGCCATTCGTAAATTAAAATCCAATGATGAAGCCGCCCGTTTAGTCATGCGAATGATTCTTTCAATTGCCGCCTCCGATGGAAATTTTGATGATGATGAAAAAAGTGTTGCCCGAAAAGTCGCCCAAGAATTAAATTTAAATGCAAGTGAGTTTGAGCTGTAAAAATAATTTTTTGATTCGTGACCCCCTTTACTTCTTTCATTAGGAACTCGCCTTATGGCACGCTATAACATCATCGAACATGAATACGATACCCTTATTGTTGGCGCAGGAGGGGCAGGTTTGCGCGCTACCTTGGGGATGGCTGAAAAAGGCTTAAAAACCGCATGTATTTCTAAAGTGTTTCCAACGCGCAGTCATACAGTCGCCGCACAAGGGGGAATCAGTGCCGCGCTTGGTAATTCAGGCAAAGATGATTGGCGCTGGCATATGTATGATACGGTGAAAGGCTCTGATTGGTTGGGGGATCAAGATGCGATTGAATATATGTG
>JAGLBU010000085.1 GCA_023146575.1 Methylococcales bacterium | reverse complement strand
TTATTACACATCGAACATTTAGACCCTGAGATTATTAAAGAGCGTTTACCAGGGATTACAGAAACCGCCCGTATTTTTGCGGGGATTGATGTCACCAAAGAACCGATTCCGATTTTACCCACGGTTCATTACAACATGGGCGGTATTCCCACCAATTATAAAGCCGAAGTCGTCACCTTAGATGAAGATGGCAATCCTGAAACGGTGGTGAAAGGGTTAATGGCAATTGGTGAAGCGGCGTGTGTGTCGGTTCACGGTGCGAATCGTTTAGGCTCAAATTCCTTATTAGATTTAGTGGTGTTTGGACGTGCGGCAGCAATTCGCTGTGCAGAAATCATTAAACCAAGAACTCCACATAACCCTTTACCCGCAGGGGCTTATAAAACCGCACTAGATCGTTTTGATCGTTTACGCTATTCAGAAGGTTCACAAAAAACCGCTGATATTCGTTTAGCAATGCAACAAACCATGCAAACGCACGCCTCTGTTTTTAGAACGGGTGAAATTTTAAATCGAGGGATTACCGAATTAAAAGGCGTTCGAGAATTATTTGACGATGTTCATGTAACCGATAGCTCGTTAATCTGGAATACCGACCTTGTTGAAACCTTAGAGTTAGATAACCTTTTAGCACAAGCGGCCGTAACGATTGCCAGTGCCGCTAATCGTACTGAAAGTCGAGGTGGTCATGCGAGAGATGATTACCCTGAGCGTGATGATACCAGTTGGTTAACACATACGTTAGCGTGGCTAGAGGGGGACGATGTGAGTATTGATTATCGCCCTGTTCACATGCATACACTCACCGATGATGTTGAATCCATCCCACCTAAAAAGAGGGTTTACTAATGGTTGAATTCGCCTTACCTAAAAATTCTAAATTAATCACAGGCATTGAGTTTCCTGCGCCAGACGATGCCGAACGTATTAAACGAATTGAAGTGTATCGCTGGGATCCTGATACTGAGGAAAATCCACGAATTGATATTTATCATATTGATTTAGATCACTGCGGCCCTATGGTGCTAGACAGTATTTTAAAAATTAAAAACGAAATTGATTCAAGTTTAACCTTTCGTCGTTCGTGTCGTGAAGGCGTTTGTGGTTCGTGTGCGATGAATGTTAATGGTAAAAACACCTTAGTTTGCACCAAAGCGATTGAAGATTATAAAGGTACTATTAAGATTTTTCCCCTACCACATCTTGATGTTGTCAAAGATTTAGTGGCAGATATGACCCATTTTTACGCACAATATTCCTCCATAAAACCATGGATAGAAACCCAAACACCCGTGCCTGCCGATCATGAGCGCTTACAGTCTAAAGAAGAGCGTAAAAAATTAGATGGCTTGTATGAGTGTGTTTTATGCGCCTGCTGCTCCACCAGTTGTCCCAGTTATTGGTGGAATAGTGAGCGTTATTTAGGACCTGCGAGTTTATTGCAAGCCTATCGCTGGTTGGTAGACAGCCGTGATGAAAACACGGGCGAACGCTTAGATGAATTGGAAGACCCGTTTAAACTGTATCGCTGTCATACCATTATGAATTGCACGGATACCTGTCCTAAAGGCTTAAACCCTGCGAAGGCAATTGCTGAAATTAAAAAAATGTTAGTGTCTAGACACCTATAAATTTTATGGATTTAAGAACTAAAATTGAGCATACGTCTGAACGATTAATGTATAACAGCCGATGGATACTTGCGCCTATTTATATGGGCTTAAGCTTGACCTTAGTGGCTTTAGCGATTAAATTTTTCCAAGAAATGTATCATTTTTTACCGCATATTTTAATCATCTCTGAAAGCGACTTGATTTTAAAAATATTGTCGTTGATTGATTTAGTTCTAGTGGGGGGCATGTTGGTTATTGTCATGTTCAGCGGCTATGAAAATTTTGTTTCTAAAATGGATATTGGTGAAAAAGCCGAAAAATTGGAATGGTTAGGTTCGCATGATTATGGGTCGTTAAAAATGAAAGTAGCCGCCTCAGTGGTGGCTATTTCATCGATTCATTTATTAAAAGTCTTCATGAATATAGAGAATATTTCCAATGATAAATTGCTTTGGTACGTTATTATTCATTTAGCGATGGTGATTTCAGCGTTTATCATGGGGTATTTAGATAAAATCACCCGTCATTAAATTGATGCAACATTCCATTTTAAAGTCTTTATTAATGATGGTACTGTTTTTTAATAGTGTGGGTGTTTATGCAAAAAATATCCCGATTATTGCCGCCGCTTCCAGTGTTAAATTTGCCTTAGAAGAAATTAGTCAACAATTTACCAAGGATCATGGCTTAAAGGTTAAATTTAGTTTTAGTTCCTCAGGGAATTTAATGCGACAAATTCGCCACAATAGTCCCTTTGAATTATTTCTGTCTGCGGATGAAACCTCGGTTTTAAAATTACATGCATTAGGTTTAACCCTTGATAAAGGGGTGCAATATGCGCGTGGACGGTTGGTTTTATTCACTGCAAAAAAATCCCCGATTAAAAAAGATCCTCAATTAACCGATGTAAGGCAGGCGTTAGACGATGGGCGCTTAAAACGTTTTGCCATTGCCAATCCTGACCATGCGCCTTATGGTGTGGCAGCAAAACAAGTGTTACAAAAACTCAACTTATGGCACGATTTACAAAAAAGATTGGTCTTGGGGGAAAATGTGGCACAAGCGGCACAGTTTAGCAGTCGTCATGCCGTGCAAGCAGGTATCTTTGCTTATTCTTTAGCGCTTAAAATGAAGCCTGAATACGGAAGTTATTTGTTATTACCTGAAACCTTACACCAGCCTTTGCGCGCACGAATGGCGTTATTAAAATCGGCTAATGAAACCGCAAAGGCTTTTTATAAATACTTACAACACGCAAAATCACGGGCTATTTTTGAAAAAAATGGCTTTTATCCGCCGTAATTAAAATGGATTGGAATGCATTATCGTTGTCACTAAAGTTAAGCGCAATTACCGTGGCTTTTTTATTACCAATGGGTTTGATTGTCGGCCGTTTTTTAGCCTATCACCACTTTTACGGAAAAAGTTTACTGCAAGCCTTCTTGGCGATTCCCTTGATTTTACCGCCGACGGTTTTAGGTTATTACTTGTTAGTTTTATTAGATGGAGGCTCTTTTTTAGGGCATTTATTGGAAACTTTATTCGGGCAATCCTTGGTATTTAGTTTCGAAGGCTTGGTGATCGCTTCCATTATTTTTAATTTACCCTTTGCAATTCAACCAATACAAGCCTCTTTTGAATCCATTCCCAGAGAAATACGAGAAGCGGCGGCATGCTGTGGTTTATCACCTCTTAAAGTGTTATTAAAAATTGAATTACCGCTCGCATGGACAGGGATTGTTTCAGCAATGGTGATGACGTTTGCACATACACTCGGGGAATTTGGCATTGTCTTAATGGTGGGAGGCAATATTCCCGAGGAAACCAAAACCCTTGCAATTTCTATTTATGACAAGGTTCAGGCGTTTGATAATCAGGCAGCTGGGGTTATGTCAGCATTTTTATTGCTTTTTTCGGTCATGGCAATCAGTTTTACCTATTTAATTGCAGGACGCTATCAGCGGCATTATGCCTAAAACAGGGCTTAAGTTATGGCTTCGACAAACGCATTCAATTAAATTAAATATCAAACTTCATTGCCAAAATAACGAAGTTTTAGCTTTAGTAGGGCCTTCAGGGAGTGGGAAAACCACGGTTTTACGAGCCATTGCAGGACTTTATTCGGTTGAAAATGGCTTAATTCAATGTCAGCAACACTGCTGGCTGGATACCAAAAAAGCCATTAATGTTGCGTCACATCAACGTGCAGTAGGGTTTGTATTTCAAAATTACGCGCTGTTTCCACATCTTTCGGCACAAGAGAATGTGGCCGTGAGTTTAAACCATTTATCTAAAAATAAACGCTTAAAATACGCAAAATCATTGCTTAAAAAAGTGCACTTAGAAGGGCTGGAAAAACGTTATCCTATGCAATTATCGGGTGGGCAACAACAGCGGGTCGCGGTCGCAAGAGCATTAGCGCGTGAGCCAAAAATTTTATTGTTAGATGAGCCTTTTTCAGCGGTAGACCAAGTAACACGGCGGCGTTTGTATAAAGAGTTAATTGAATTGCGACGTTCGTTATCGATTCCTATTATTTTGGTTACCCATGATTTGAATGAAGCCACTTTATTAGCCGATCGTTTGTGTTTATTGCATCATGGGGTAAGTTTGCAATCGGGGTCGCCTGCGGAAGTCTCGACCCAGCCTGTTAGCACGCAGGTAGCAAAGTTAATGGATCAGCCGAATATTTTTACGGCTAAAATTGTTGAACAAAAACCTGAAAAAAAAATAACACAGCTGTTGTGGTGTGGGCAAATAATTGAAGTGGGTTATCGTGCTAATTACAAAGTGGGGCAGAAAATATGCTGGATGATTCCCGCATCCGATGTGATTTTACACCGTCGTCGAAAAAGTTCGAAAGGTGAGCGTGAAAATCCTTTTACAGGAAAAATCGTGGATTATATGTTGCTTGGAGGGTATGTAACAGTGTCTATTGAAATTAATCAACCGCTTAAAACGTATCTGAGTATGAGTGTGCCATTGCATGTTGCACGGCGCAATGAACTTGCGTTAGGGATTTTTATTGGGGTGTCGTTACTATCCGACAGTATTCATTTGATGCCGTATGAAAGCTTACGCAATGAATTTTAAGAAGTGTGGTGCCTCAGGCCGGAATCGAACCGGCACGGTGTTGCCACCGCGGGATTTTAAGTCCCGTGCGTCTACCAATTTCGCCACCGAGGCTTGATTTGATGTGTCATTGGAATGGCGTATGATAGAGCAGTTAATATTTTTTAACCAGCTTTTATTTTTAACCCAGATTTCACCTAAAGACTAATTATTTGATTTTATAAGTTATTTTAGTTTTTTATTAATCAGTGATTTTAAAAAATAATGGCAAATACAGCGATATTTAAAGAGCAAGATGAGATTATTGACCTGTAATTTTTTCTTTTTAGACGATTTAGATTAAACTGTACCGTATGAAACCTTGAGATTATTTATGAAATTTATTCGGATTTTACTGCTATTTTTTCTTGTCATCCCCTTTATTGAAATCTTTTGGATACTTCAATTAGGCGGTTTTGTGGGTTGGTTTCCGACGAGTTTGTTGGTGATTTTTACCGCGGTCTTAGGCACATGGTTATTACGAAAGCAAGGCTTTGCAACATGGAGTCGTTTTCAACAAACGGTTTCTAAAGGTGAGGTACCTGCATCCGAAATGGTCGAAGCAGCACTTTTATTAGTAGGTGGAGCTTTTTTATTAACCCCAGGTTTTTTTACCGATGCTATCGGTTTTGCATTTTTAATTCCGCAAACACGTCAAGCCGTGGCAAATTATATTTTGAAAAAATACCTCGTTCAACCTATCGGAAACCCCCCATTTCAAACCTCTGAACCGAAACATGAAACTATTGAAGGTGAATACAAGCGTGAAGATTAATAGCACATTTTTTAATCTCCTTTTTAGCTTCATCTTTGCTAATTTATGATGGTTTCTAAAATAACCACTCTTTTTTTTGTATTAGGCCTTTTGGGCTGTGGTCAAGAGGGGCCGCTTTATATGCCAACAAAGAACCCTCCCATTACCGAAGCGCCGATTAAGAACCCCGTCAAAATAGACCCGATAGCACCGCAAAATACAGATTTGCCTACAAAGACACCCCCTAATCTCATCAAGGAAAAAGAGTAATGGATCATTTTAACTATCGAGCACAACAGCTTTTTGCTGAAGAGGTTGCCGTTGAGGATATTGTTAAGCAATATGGCTCGCCGTGTTATATCTATTCAAAAGCCACATTAGAGCGCCACTGGAATGCGTTTGATAATGCCTTTGGGTCTCAAAAACATCTTATTTGTTATGCGGTAAAAGCCAATTCAAATATAGCTATTCTTAATTTATTGGCACGATTAGGTTCAGGATTCGATATTGTTTCAATCGGTGAATTAGAGCGTGTTATAACAGCGAAAGGTGATCCTAAAAAAATCGTTTTTTCGGGCGTGGGTAAACGGGAAGATGAGATTAAAGCCGCATTAATGTTAGGGATTCGTTGTTTTAATATTGAAGTCCCTGATGAATTAGATCGTATCAATAAAATAGCGGGAGAATTAGGCATGATTGCACCCGTGTCTTTTCGGGTTAACCCGAATGTTGATGCAAAAACCCATCCGTATATTTCCACAGGTTTAAAAGAAAATAAATTTGGAATTGATACGACTGCCGCTATTGATGAATATTTACGCGCGGCTAAAATGGCGCATATTAAAATCGTTGGTATTGATTGTCATATTGGTTCACAGTTGACAGAAACCAGTCCATTTTTAGATGCACTCGACAAAATTTTACAAATTATTGGCATTTTAAAAGAAAAAGGCATTATCTTAGAGCATTTAGATTTAGGGGGTGGTTTAGGAATTTGTTATAACGATGAAACCCCGCCTCAGCCAAAAATGTATGTGGATGCGCTTTTAGAACGACTAGGAGCGGATAATCCCTATGAAATTTTATTAGAACCTGGGCG
>JAGLBU010000084.1 GCA_023146575.1 Methylococcales bacterium | reverse complement strand
TTAACTTTACAAAAATGCACGGGTTAGGCAATGATTTTATTGTGATTGATGCGACTCAAACACCGGTTTCTTTATCGCCTGAAATTATAAAAACCTTAGCGCATCGCCATTTTGGTATTGGCTATGATCAAGTGTTAATTATTGAACCCCCGAGCAGTGATGCGGTGGATTTTAAATATCGTATTTTTAATGCCGATGGCAGTGAAGTCTATCAATGTGGAAATGGGGCGCGTTGTTTCGCCCGTTTTGTTTTTGATAAAAAATTATCAGACAAAGATGAAATTACCGTTGAAACGGGGGCAGGAAAATTAGTTTTACACAAAGATAATTCAGGCTTTATTACGGTAAATATGGGCGTTCCGATACATGATCCAGCTCAAATCCCTGTGCAAGCAACCGAAGAAGCTCGGTTTTATTCGGTAAATGTTCAAGGCGTTGAGCGAGCAGTAGGCGCAGTATCAATGGGTAACCCACATGCGGTAATGGAGGTTAAAGATATTAAATCGGCACAAGTAGAAGAGCTAGGTTCAGCACTGGAATCTCATCCTTTTTTTCCAAATCGCGCCAATATTGGTTTTATGCAGGTGGTTAATCGCCATTATATTAAATTAAGAGTCTATGAACGAGGGGCAGCTGAAACATTGGCATGTGGAAGTGGCGCGTGTGCTGCGGTAGTGATCGGAATAGAGCGCAAATTATTGGACCATGAAGTTAAAGTTCGATTATTAGGAGGAATGCTGGCGATTAAATGGGAGGGGCGAGGGAAACCTGTTTTTATGAAAGGGCCTGCGGTTTCAGTTTTTGAAGGTTATTTTGAGATATAAAAATAAATTGACACTCAGCCTCACCGATAAATATCTGCTACTATAGTTATCTATATTGAACATAATAATTTTTATTTTTCATGGTAATTTTAAGGATACTCGCACATGTCAGATGTTGAATCTTCAGGCGACTTAACACCAAAAATGGAACCTTTAGACTACTCAGAAGATGCCAAATCAAAAGGAATACTCTGGAGCTTTGGAGGGTTTATAGGGCTTATTTTATTGATTCTGCTGGTCTTAGGTATTTGGTGGGGAAGTGAGCCAGACACTTTTGATGTGAAAGAGGAGGCCTTAGCACGTTATTCTCATGAGGATATTGCAGGAGCAAATTTAACTCAAAACGTGGATGATTTACCAATAGGTTATGTCTATACCAATACGTTAGCGCATATGGCAGAAGTATTAATGCACAAACCTGGGGGCTATTTAACCAATGATGTCGCCCCTCCTGGAGTATTGCTGGATAACGTGCCAAGTTGGGAATATGGTGCATTAATTATGTTACGAGATGCGACCACCGCGCTTCGGAATCATTTTGCACGCGATCAATCACAATCAGCAGAAGATGAAGATTTATCGATTGCAGAACCCTATTTTTATTATGAGCGTAATTCATGGGCATTACCTTCAACCGAGGCGGAGTATGAAAAAGGAATTAATGCGCTACATCGTTATATGTCACGACTAAAAGACCCTAAAGGCGGAAAAAGAGGGCAGTTTTATTCACGAGCGGATAATTTGTGGCAATATTCAGAGGTGGTGATTAAACGCTTAGGGGGATTGTCAACCCGATTAGGCGCAAGTACTGATCGACACGAAGCCATGGCCATGCTAGCGCTTGATGTTGCGCCTACTGAGAAACCTAAAATAGGTCAAGAAATTTTACTTGAAAAAACCGCATGGCTGGAAATTGATGATGTGTTTTATGAGGCGCGTGGTGCAAGTTGGGCGTTATTACATATTTTGAAAGCTGTTGAATACGATTTTAGACTTATTTTAGAAGATAAACGGGCAATGAGAACCTTAAAATCTATGATTTATTCTCTTGAAAATGCCTTAACACCGGTGACAAGCCCTATGATTTTAAACGGCAGTGGCTTTGGCTTTTTAGCCAACTATTCATTATCTATGGCAAATTATATTGCGCGTGCGAATGCGGCGGCGTTAGATTTACGCGACATTATGAATCGTGGCTAATATATAATTCAATTCCAATTTTTTAAATAATTTAGGTGAAAAATGCAAGAACAAATTACTGAAAATCTTAAGAAACTCAGCACATGGAAGCGTATATTATTTATGACAATGTTTTCAATTATTGTCAGTTTGGTGCGAGTTTTGCTGTGGGCTGTTATATTTTTACAAGTAGCCTCAACGTTGATTACAGGCACAGCAAATGAGAATATTTTAAATTTTGGGCGCAGTCTTTCAGCGTATTTATATCATATTTTACTCTTTTTAACCTTTAACACCGATGACCTTCCATTTCCTTTTGCAAGCTGGGATTTAACAGAAGCGATTGACGTTCCTAAAATAAAATAATCCTTAATTTTTTCCGCTAGAAAAGGTTTTTTATAGAAACCCTATTGAACTAAATTTCACCGCTCAAAAGACCCTTCAAACTAAATAGAAATGTTTTTTAGAGCGGATTAAATTTACCTCACCCCACCTTGTATTTCGTTCTTACACCTTGAATATTCTCGCTTTTTTTAAAAAGCTATTTTAACTAAAAAATAGAAAGCTTGTGAATCCACAAACAAAGGTGTTCCTTGAGCATAAAATTTTATCTTAAGACCTTAACACGTTATATAATGGTACAAATTCACCTGTAAGCACGAGGCGTTAGGCATATGAAAGTAAGAGCAAATTTTTCCTTGGTATTTAATTTAGACAAATGTATTGGGTGTCATACCTGTTCGGTCAGCTGTAAAAACGTTTGGACGAATCGTAAAGGTATGGAATATGCTTGGTTTAATAATGTCGAATCCAAACCAGGTATTGGTTACCCTAAAGATTGGGAGAATCAAGAAAAATGGAATGGCGGCTGGGTGATGAACAATGGCAAATTAGAATTAAAATCAGGCAGTCGTCGTCAACGGCTACGCAATATTTTCATGAATCCTGATATGCCGTTGATTGATGATTATTATGAACCGTTTACCTATAATTACGCCCATCTTCAAACCAGTCCTTTAGTTGAAGCGACCCCGACGGCACGACCTTATTCCTTAATAGATGGCAGTCAAATGGACAAAATTGCTTGGGGGCCTAACTGGGAAGATGGGCTTGCAGGGAAATTTGAACAACGTGGACAAGACACCAATTTTAATGACATAGAAAAAGAAGTGTATGCGGAATTTGAAAACTCATTTCACATGTTTTTACCACGAATGTGTAATCACTGCATCAACCCTTCTTGCGTTGCCTCCTGCCCGTCGGGTGCGATGTATAAACGTGAAGAAGACGGTATCGTCTTAGTCGACCAAGATAAATGCCGAAGCTGGCGGATGTGTATTAGTAATTGTCCGTATAAAAAAGTGTTTTACAACTGGGAATCGGGCAAGGCTGAAAAATGTACGGGCTGTTACCCACGCGTAGAATCAGGCTTACCAACAGTTTGTTCTGAAACCTGTGTGGGGCGTATTCGTTATAATGGGGTTATGTTATACGATGCTGATCGAATTGAAGAATTGTCCTCTATGGACGATACCCAAGATTTATACCAAGCACAATTAGATATTCTATTAGACCCAAATGATCCTGAGGTTATAAAACAAGCCAAAGAAGACGGCATTCCTGAATCATGGATGGAAGCGGCTCGAAATTCACCCATTTATAAAATGGTCGTTGATTGGAAAGTGGCTTTTCCTTTGCACCCAGAATTTCGTACCATGCCAATGGTTTGGTATGTAC
The DNA here is from genome assembly GCA_023146575.1 of Methylococcales bacterium. Classification (GTDB taxonomy): domain Bacteria; phylum Pseudomonadota; class Gammaproteobacteria; order Methylococcales; family Methylomonadaceae; genus WTBX01. Next base: position 1,810 of record JAGLBU010000084.1, on the reverse strand, counting down.
CACCTCTGTCCCCTGTTCAATCACAAATTGATCAAGGTAATTTAGCCACGGCACCTGATGGCGTGATTCCTCAGATTGAAACTTTGCGGATGCCGATTAAATATTTAGCTAATATGCTCACGGCTGGAAAAGAAGCGCCTGTGGTACTGGCGTTAAAACGTATGATTGCGATGCGAAGTTATTATCGCTCGTTAAATGTTGAGGGTAAAAAAGATTTAGACGTTTTAAAAGAAGTAGGCCTAGACGAAGCACAGGTCACTGAAATGTATCGTTATATGGCAATTGCAAATTATGAAGATCGTTTTGTGATTCCAACCAGTCATGAAGAATTACGTCAAGAAGACCCTTATGCCTTTCAAGGTCAAAATGGTTTTAGTTTTGGAAATGAAGGGTGTAGTATTAGTCCTAATGCTTCTTTATTTCCTGAAAAGCGTAAAAAAATGGAACATGTTATGGAATTTAAACCGTGGAAACCTGCGGCAAAAATTTCAGGAGGCGATGCGGTTTAATGCAAATTTATAAAATACTCTCATTATTACTGGAATACCCAAAACCAGAATTATTCGAGCATTGGAGTGAAATTAAACAATTAATTCCAACGCTTGAACTTTTAACCGAGGAAGATCAGGCAGCCTTTTCAGAATTTATGTCATGGGCGGGCGCATTATCATTGACCGAGTATCAAGCACATTATGTAAACACCTTTGATTTTACGCCTGAAAATGCCTTGTATTTGACCCACCATTTATTTGAAGAACAAGATCGAGAACGAGGGCCTGCCTTGGTGGATTTATCTGAATATTATAAAGCCGAAGGCTTTGAAATTTCGGATGGGGAATTGCCTGATTATTTACCCCTTGTGTTGGAATATGTGTCAACGCTTGGTACGGAAACCGATATTCGTTTGTTTTTACAGCAAAGCGCCCACGTTTCTGACACTATCGCTCAGAATCTTGAAAAAATAAATAGCCCGTACGCACCGCTACTCAGAATAGTACAGCGCCACGGTCGTCTTGTTGATATAGCAGCTTAGGAATTATCATGGAAACTTTACTTTTTAGTGTTTATCCTTACATCGCTTTGACTACTTTTTTAGTTGGCAGTTTGATCCGTTTTGACCGTGAACAATACACATGGAAAGCCGATTCAAGCCAACTTTTTGAAAAAGAACAATTACGCAAAGGTAGTATCTTATTCCATATTGGCGTATTAGCGTTATTTATGGGACATGCCGCAGGTTTATTAACCCCGCATTCATGGTTTTTAAGTTTCGGCGTTTCTGATATGGTGCATCAATATGTCGCCATTATTGCAGGCGCTGTTTTTGGCTCATTATGTATGATGGGCGGCGTTATTTTATGGAAACGGCGGATGTATAATCCTAGAGTGAAAGCTAATAGCCATTTTATGGATATTTTTATCTTAAATTGGTTGCTAGTCACATTAGGCGTAGGCTTATTAACCATTCCTGTGTCTATTTACCATGCATTTAGTGGCGATGCTTCAGTGATGATATCCTTGGCCGATTGGGCGCAAAGTGTTATGACTTTTCAAGCCGATTCCACATTATTATCAGAGGTTGGGTTTTTATATAAAATCCATTTGTTTTTAGGGATGAGTGTGTTTTTATTATTTCCATTTACCCGTTTAGTGCATGTGTGGAGTGTACCGCTGGGCTATTTAATGCGCCCTTACCAAATTGTGCGTAGCAAATATGTCCGTTATCGTTAACTCAAAACGCTGGAAATCTATTATTTTTTATCCCCTAGAAATTATTTAAAGCAGAGGAAAAGGGAAGAATGTCTTTAGT
>JAGLBU010000083.1 GCA_023146575.1 Methylococcales bacterium | reverse complement strand
ATCATTGGGCAGGATTACGGCCTGCAACAAAACAGGGTGTACCATATATTGATCGTCACCCTGAAATTCAAAACTTAACCATTAATGCAGGGCATTTTAGAAATGGCTTGGTGATGGCACCTGCATCGGCACAATTAATGACAGATTTGATTTTAGATCGACCTCCAAGCCTTGACCCTCAGCCCTATCAACTCACCCGCACGGATTAATAATCATGAATCCTTATCTTTTGCTAAAGCCTTTGTTATTTCAACTTGAGCCTGAAGTCGCACATTCTGTCACCTTAAAATTATTAAAGTTTTCAGAACGAACGGGCTTGGCTTCCTTAATGGCGGCAAAAAATACGCATAAACCATTGACAGTGATGGGGCTGAATTTTCAAAACCCCGTGGGGTTGGCCGCGGGTTTGGATAAAAATGGGGATTATATTGATGCATTGGCGGCGGTAGGGTTTGGGTTTCTTGAAATTGGCACGGTAACGCCAAGAGCTCAGGCAGGAAATCCTAAACCTCGATTGTTTCGATTGCCTGAACATCAAGCGATTATTAATCGAATGGGCTTTAATAATTTAGGAGTGGCGCATTTAGTTGCACAAGTTAAAAAATGTCGTTATCAAGGAATTTTAGGGGTTAATATTGGTAAAAATTTTGATACTCCCATTAATGAGGCAATTAATGATTATTTAATAGGATTGCGTAAAAGTTATATCCATGCAAGCTATATTACTTTGAATATATCGTCACCGAATACAAAAAATTTAAGGCAATTACAACAAGGCGATGAGATTAAAAAACTCCTTTCTGCATTAAAAGAAGAACAATTAAAATTGGAAAAAAAGCATCAAAAATATGTCCCGATTGTGGTAAAAATTGCCCCTGATTTAACAGATGAACAAATTCAACATATTGCTGTATTGCTACAAGAATTTTCAATGGATGGCGTGATTGCCACCAATACGACACTTGATCGTAAAAAGGTAAAAGGGCATCGGTTTGCAGAAGAAGCGGGTGGCTTAAGTGGTGCGCCTGTCAGAGAACAATCAACCTATGTGGTCAAAGCTTTGGCGAGTGAATTAAATGGTGTTATTCCCATTATTGCCGCAGGGGGTATTTTAACCGCAGAAGATGCGCAGGAAAAATTGGATGCAGGCGCGAGTTTGGTGCAAATTTACAGTGGCTTAATTTATAAAGGCACGCAATTACTTGACGATATTTTATTTAAATTACAGTAGGTTATTATGTTTACAGGCATTATTTTAGCCATTGGTAAAATCACGGAAATTCAACAGCGTAGTGGTGATTGTCGTTTAACCATTAACACGGGAAATTTATCGTTAGAAGGGGTTGCGTTAGGCGATAGTATTGCAGTTAATGGTATTTGTTTAACGGTTGTTGAATTAGGGATGCAATTTTTTTGTGCCGATGTATCAAATGAAAGTTTATCAAAAACCACATTGAAAAATGCCACAGCAGGAATGGCGGTTAATTTAGAATTAGCGCTAACATTGGCAACGCGCTTAGGCGGGCATCTTGTCAGTGGGCATGTGGATGGTTTAGCCACGGTGATTGAGAAAAAATTTGATGCTCGTTCAATACGGTTCAAATTTCAAATTTCTAAATCGCTCACAAAATATATTGCTGAAAAAGGTTCTATTTGTCTTAACGGTGTTAGCCTTACGGTTAATGAGGTGAATGATGTTTATTTTAGTGTCAATATCGTGCCCCATACGTTGAAAAAGACCACGCTAGAGAGTATAAATGTGGGGGCTTGTGTTAATTTAGAAGTTGATTTATTAGCGCGTTATATGGAGCGATTGATGAAAGGTCAAGCAGAGGCTCAACCTTGTCAGCAGGTTACGATGGGATTATTACAGCAATCAGGATTTTCAGTTTAGGCAATTAAACTGGCTAATTCTTTGATAGGCGGTAATAACATCATTTTTGCTAATTGTAATCCAATCAATGCGACCAGTGGTGAAATATCCATACCGCCTAAATCAGGCACTATTTTTCGGCAGACTTCTAAAATAGGTTGCGAGAGTTTGTTGAGTAAACTGTGAAGCGCATTGTAATTTCCTGGGTTGAACCAACTGAGCAACGATAAAATAAAAATAGAAAAGATAAATATATCGAAACAAAGGCTTAGCAGTTCGGAGACAGACACTAATACCAATGCAGGAATACTGGGCATAAAGCCTTTTAACAAGAAGATAGAAAAGTTAGAAATAATTTGTAAACTTAACGCTAAAACCAATGATGAGGTGTCTATTTTTCCGATAGATGGAATGATACGCCGTATAATTTTTAGCGGTGGATGGGTTATTTTGACGAGAAATTGTGAGATAGGATTATGAAAATCAGCGCCAACCCATTGCAATAAAAAGCGTAATAATACCGCAAGAATGTACAATGAAAACAAGGTGTCGATTAAGAAAATAGCAGGGTTACTAAAGTACGATGTGTTCATGGTTAAGTGGCTCCTAATTGTTCTGACATTGTTATAGAGCGCTCTTTAGCAGCGCGTAAAGCTTTGGATACTAAGGGTTTAAAACCACCTTGTTCAAATACCTCAAGAGCTGTTTGGGTTGTACCATTCGGGGAGGTCACTTGTTTGCGCAGTTGTTCGGGCGATTCATCAAGTTCTAAAGCAATTTTAGCTGCCCCTAAGGCAGTTTGCTGAATTAATAGACGGGCTGTTTGTTGGCTTAAGCCTAATTCTATAGCGCTTTGCTCCATAGCTTCCATTAAGAGAAAATAATAGGCAGGGCCACTTCCTGATACTGCGGTGACAGCATCAAGTTCTTTTTCATCTTTTACCCATAGCGCAATGCCAACAGCGCGTAATATATTTTCAGCTAAATCTTTTTGAGTATTGCTCACGTTTATATTTGCGTGTAATGCGGTAGCTCCCGTTAAAACGAGTGCAGGGGTATTGGGCATACAGCGGACAATAGCGGTGGATTGACCTAACCACTGCGATAAACTGTTTTGATTAATACCTGCGGCAATTGAAACCACGAGGGTTGCGCTGTTTTTTAAGGCAGGGACTATTTTTTCAGCAACCTTGCGTAGGACTTGAGGTTTAATCGCTAACACAACCACATTAACATTTTCAATAATAAGGTTATTGTCAAGGGTGGTTTTAATTTGAAGCATTGATGAGAGGTTTTTTAACCGTTCTGCATCAACATCACTGACCCATATTTGTTGTGGAGGATGTCCGCTGGCAATAAGACCTTTGATGAGACTAGTGGCCATATTACCACCGCCAATAAAGCCGATATTTTTTGTTTTCATGAGTTACTTAAAAGGCATATTTTAAAAAATAAAAAACCCCGGTCATTTTTAAAATCACCGAGGCTTTTAGTCAGGAGTAAGGCTTATATTTTAGACATTGCCTTTGACAAGTGTATCAATGGAAGCGGGTGGAATTTTTAAGGTTCTACCTGCTTCAATATTTTTGATTTGCTTGCGGTTTAAGTTGTTTACCTTAAGTAGATCTTTGATCTTTATATTATGTTGTCTGGCAATCGTTCTTAAACTCTCACCTTTTTGGGTGACGTGTTTAATCCAGTCAACCCGTTTGTGGTCAGGTAAATTAGATAAATTTCGTTGAAAACTTTTCGCGTGCTGTGTTTTGACCAGTAAGCGATATGATCCCGTTGGTGGCGTGATCACACGATTGAACGCAGGATTTAAAATGAAAAAGTCATCAAAATTCATACGTGCCATATTAGCGGCTTTTTTCAGTCCTAAGGGCGAGTTGATTTCGATAGACTTGAAAAAAGGTTTATCGGGAATGGCTTTTAACGGTAAATTATATTTTTCAGCTTGTGCAAATAGCTTTGCCAAGGCTAATAATTTAGGTACATAATCTCTGGTTTCTTTTGGGAGCCTAAGCGACCAGTAATCAGCACGTTTATTACGGCGAATGGCCTTTTTAACATTACCAATACCAACATTATACGAAGCTAATGCTAAGAACCAATCACCCTTGAATGAGCGGCTTAATTTTTTTAAATAATCTGTCGCCGCTTGGGTTGATGCATAAACATCACGACGACCGTCGTACCACCAGTTTTGTTTTAAGCCAAAAGATAATCCTGTTGAAGGGATAAACTGCCATAAGCCTGCGGCACTTGCAGGAGAGGTAACGGTTGCACGGTAAGAACTTTCTATGATTGGCAGTAGCGCAATTTCCCCAGGAATTTTTTTCGCTTCAATTTCATCCATAATCAAATGTAAATAAGGCTCCGCACGTCGTTGGATTTTAACCAGTTGCTCTGGGTGTTTTAAGAAGCGTTTAATTTGGCGGTTAACACGTTTGTTATCAACATCAGGCAATGCATATAATGCGAACATGCGTTTCCAGATAGAGCTAGATCCATTTTTATGGATGTTGATTTTTTTAATCGGTTTAGGAAAAAAAGGTTTTTTAATAAAAAACTTAGGTTTTTCGATGACGTTAGGTGCTTTTGCTATCCTTGTTATTTCCTTTATTTTTTTAGGTGCAATAACAGGGGTAATCTCTGTTTTAGCTATTTCTTTTAAAGGTCGAAATTTAAAAGACGTTTCCTTTTTAGGTATTGTTTTAACCGCTACGATTTTAAACGGTTCGGTTTTTTTCGCAAATTTAACCCCATCTTTATCTATATGCGCAAATTCGACACCATCTTTATCAATGGTTTTGACAACAAGTACACCATCTTTGTCAATTTTTTTAACAAAAAGAACCCCATCTTTATCAAGCGTATTCGCTATGATGGGATCTGAGGAATGTTTAGAGGAACATCCTGAAAGGGTTATAACGACCAAAAATAATAAATAACCCAATAACCTGTTAAAATTAATTAGAATCATTTGACAATCCATATAAATAAAATTTAGTTACTGATAGTTATCAATTATATCATAATTGCGATAAATTTTAATTAATGCGCCTAATTGGAAGTTAAAATATGAAACGAGAATTTTTATTTTCTTGCTACCAAACGCCTAGAGGAAAGCTATTGCAGGCGATGGAAATTGAATATTTACAAAAGGCTATCGATTTAAGTTATAAGCAAACATTGCTTCAAATAGGGGGGTTAAATTTTGAGAATGAATTTTTGGATTGCGATTTGTTTCAGCGGTTTACTATTTTGGATAATGCAGGCTTGGGAACAAATATAACGGCTAAAATTCAGGCGAAAGCGTTTAGTTTACCCATTCAAACGGAAACGATTGATATGATCATTTTACCGCATTTATTGGAATTTGATGCGCACCGTTTTCAGACCATGCGTGAGGTTGAACGGGTTTTAAAACCTGAAGGCCAGCTTATTATTCTTAATTTTAATCCGTGGAGTTTTTGGTTAAGATCGCAGTATTTGTTGGATAAGCGACTTGCAGAATCTTGGCGTGGTTACTTTATTAGTCGTTCTAGATTGTTAGATTGGTTGAAGTTACTGAATTTTGAATTAAAAATGACCGTAGAATTTGAAATAGACTCTTTTAAGACGACACGAGGCTCGTTTTCATTAAATAAAAATACCCTTTTAGCAACGGCTTACGCTATTAAAGCGATTAAACGGCGCTATACCATTATTCCTTTAACGCAAACAAGAGGCGCTCCCATAGGGCTTAATATGGCTTCTAGCTTGAAATCAACCCAACAGGCCAATCGAAATGACTAAAAAAGTAATTATTTATACCGATGGTGCTTGTAAGGGTAACCCTGGTAAAGGTGGCTGGGGTGCATGGTTGCGTTACGATCAGCGTGAGAAAGAATTATTCGGCGGTGAAAAGCATACGACTAATAATAGAATGGAGTTGATGGCGGCAATTCAAGCGCTGGAGGCGTTAACAAAACCTTGTGTGGTGGAGTTGTATACGGATTCAACCTATGTGAAGAATGGTATTAGTAGTTGGATGGTTAATTGGAAAAAACGTGGCTGGAAAACCGCCAGTAAAAAAGCGGTAAAAAATGAAGATCTCTGGCGACGTTTAGATACAGTTCAACAAAAACATGAAATTACATGGAAATGGGTAAAAGGGCATTCTGGAGATGAAGGCAACGAGCGGGCGGATAGGTTAGCCAATAAAGGAGTTGAAACCGTAGGTTAATTTTTAAATTATTGAATAATAAGAGGATAATTTTTTAGGGTGAAAATAAATGTGATACAAGTCGTATTCGTCTAAAAATAGACTGTCTATAAGAAGCTTTCAACTAATATACTATATATTGTGGTTTTTATTCATTTTGTTTAAAGACAATCAATAATTTTAGGGAAATTGTTATTATCATGCCAAAAACAACGCTCGCCTTTCATAATTTTAATAAAAAGCAATCTGAAAATTTTTCGGCGATCTTAACCTTGTCGGCAATAAGTTTAAATGATAAGTGGAATGTTGTGGCGATAGAGGTGGCGAGTGCTATCTTTGTGGGCAGTGAGCAAGGCCTTACGCAAAATGCGTGGGATGAAATTCAATCAAAATATATAGATGCAATATTGGTGGCGTACAGTGATAACTTAGCCCCACTCAAAAGTAAGTATGAGTTACTAACTAAAATTACAAAACTACCCGCTCGTGCGGAATTGATTGTATTGTTAAACCAATTGGCGATTGAATTAGAACAAAAAGCGTTGTCGGCTACGACAGAATCACTGGAAACGGAATTGATTATGGATCAATCTCTCGAAAATAAAGAAATGGCTGATGATTTAACAGAAACTATTCGTGTTGAAAGTCGATTTTTTTTACCGAACGATTATTTTTTAGGTGTCTTACTTGAAAGTATTGAATTGAGACGGATTTATGATTGTAAAAGTCCGTGTGGCGCGCATCTTTATTTGTGTCCGCAGCAGAAAAAATATGTTTTTTCAGCAAAAAGAACCGATTTAAAGGAATTATTATTAATGTCCGCCGATGATTTTACGATAACGGAACTGTCTCAAATGGATTTTGAGCAAAACACAAAATCAATGGAATCGAAAAAGCTGAATGATTTACTATGGTTGGCGACGATTGTTGGTTCTCAAGGGCGTTTGATGAAAGGTCATGGGCTTGATGATGTGATTCACCTTAAGCATTGGCCCGATATTTCTCATATTAAAACGGCAAATCATTATTTAATTATTGCCGCGTTTATGAGTCGTAATACCGTTGATATGGAAACCATCGTCGATCACACAGAACAAACACTGGAGGACGTGATTGATTTCCATAATGGGTGTCATGTTTTAGGTCTGATTGAGCGCGATGATGAATTTAGTTTAAATTCACAACCTGTATCGGATAAATTACGTCAGCTTCGAGGGCGTATTTTTGAAAGCTTGCATCTAAATATTGCAGGTGAATAATATCAATGTTTCACCTAGCCCACACTAACAAAGGGTTATTAATGTGGGAGGTACTTGTTAATTATAAAATATAACGGCTCAAATCTTCATCTTCGGCAAATTCGGTTAAATGTGAATCCACATAGGCCGCATTAATAACCAGATCTTTTTCAGGACGGTCAGGTGCATCAAAAGAAACTTCATCAAGCAATCTTTCAACAATGGTATGCAAACGTCTTGCGCCAATATTTTCAATAGACTCATTTACCTGCCAGCCAATTTCAGCAATTCGCTTAACACCATCTTCGGTAAATGAAAGGTTAACCCCTTCTGTCGCTAATAAGGCACTGTATTGCTCCGTTAAAGAAGCGTCAGGCTCGGTTAAAATGCGCACAAAATCCTCCGCTGAAAGTGCATCTAACTCCACACGAATCGGGAAACGTCCCTGTAATTCAGGAATTAAATCCGAGGGTTTAGTCAAATGAAACGCACCAGAGGCAATAAATAAAATATGATCGGTTTTTACCATGCCAATTTTAGTACTGACGGTACTGCCTTCCACCAAAGGTAATAAATCCCGTTGAACCCCTTCGCGAGAAACTTCACCGCCGCCACTGCCCATTTCAGAACGCTTACAAACTTTATCAATTTCATCTAAAAAGACAATGCCATTTTGCTCGACAGAGTCAATAGCGGTTTGCTTAATATCATCTTCATTGATTAATTTTCCAGCTGATTCCTCTTGTAAAACCTTCATCGCCTCTTTAATTTTCAATTTGCGCATTTTGGTTTTGCCGCTGTTCATGTTTTGAAACATGCCTTGCAACTGGTTGGTCATTTCTTCCATACCAGGAGGCGCCATAATTTCAACACCGACCGAACTCACTGAAACATCAATTTCAACTTCTTTATCATCTAATTGACCCTC
>JAGLBU010000082.1 GCA_023146575.1 Methylococcales bacterium | reverse complement strand
AGTATTTCTTCTTCGGCTTCATCGATGGCGCGATTTTGGACTTTTTCCATTTCCCGTAAACGGGTCATTTTGACCGCCATATCGGCTAAATCACGGACAATGGATTCAACATCACGACCGACATAACCGACTTCAGTAAACTTAGTCGCTTCAATTTTAATAAAAGGGGCATTGGCTAATTTTGCTAAACGGCGCGCGATTTCGGTTTTCCCAACGCCTGTAGGGCCGATCATTAAAATATTTTTAGGGGTAATTTCATCACGTAATTCTTCGCTAACTTTTGAGCGTCTCCAGCGATTTCGAAGGGCGATGGCGACCGAACGCTTAGCGCTGGATTGGCCGATGATATGCTTGTCTAATTCACTGACAATTTCTTTAGGGGTCATTTGGCTCATAAGGTTACTCTTTAATTTCTGCGTCTAATGCTTCAATGCGTAGATTATGATTGGTGTAAATACAAATATCACCCGCAATATGCAGGGATTTTTCAACAATGTCACGGGCATTTAGCTTTGTGTTAGCGACGAGGGCGCGGGCAGCGGCTTCTGCAAAAGCACCGCCTGAACCAATCGCGCATAAATCATGTTCAGGTTCAATAACATCACCATTGCCTGAAATTACGAACGTAGCTTTTGAATCGGCAATAATTAACAACGCTTCTAATTTACGTAAGGCGCGGTCAGTACGCCAATCTTTTGCCATTTCAACCGCGGCACGGGTTAAATTACCACGGTGTTTTTCTAATTTACCTTCAAAATGCTCAAACAAGGTAAAGGCATCCGCGGTAGCGCCTGCAAAGCCTGCAATGACTTTATTGTGATACAAACGCCGTACTTTACGGGCATTACCTTTCATAACCGTATTGCCTAAAGTGACTTGACCATCACCTCCAATAACGACTTGATCACCACGGCGGACGGACAAAATGGTAGTTCCTCTAATATTCACGGCAGTTCCTATTTAAAAAGATAAATAAATTTACAACTAAATGGGGAATTTTTTAGTAATTGCAAGGTTTAAGTCAATGAATTTTTTTGAAAGGCGTAAATTGTGAGCAATCCCCACGCACTAATAAACGCAAGCCCGCCGAAGGGGGTAATCATTCCCAGCCATTTTAAAGAAAGTAAGCTGAGTAAATAAAGACTGCCTGAAAATAATACAATCCCTGCAAACATGAGCCAGCCTGCCCAGTGAAGTAATTTGTTATGAGGGGATTGCGTTTTTAAAACGGAGACCAGTCCTAAACCCAGTGCGTGCCACATTTGATAGGTCACGCCTGTTTTATAAACCGTTAACATTTTAGGACTGAGGATTGATTGCAGACCATGCGCACCAAAAGCGCCAAAAGCTACGGCTAATAATGCAGACAACATTGCTAAAAATAAAAAATAACAGCGCATTTTAAAATCGTTAACCTTAAGAATGAAAAGGCTTTATTTTAATCTAAAATACAATTTTTTGTCATATTAGCGCAGTTGACCAAGAAAAGGTTTGCGTTTCTGACAACATTTATTAGAATATTATTATATTATATTTGGAGCTTTTGAATGAAATTACACGAACTTGCAATCACCTACCTTTCTCAAGAAGACCTGCTTAATGCGGGCTGTTTTGATATTCGTATGGCAATGGACGTTGCTGAAAAAACCATGATGGATTTTGAAGATCAGAAAATTTTATTTCCTGAAAAAATTGTGCAAATTTTTAATCAAGTGACGCAAGAACGGATTAATTGTTTACCTGCAACCTTATTGGATCAAAAAATTTGTGGGGCAAAATGGGTGTCGGTGTTTCCTCAAAACCCAAAACGTCACCAAATGCAAAACCTATCGGCGGTATTTGTATTATCAGAAATTGAAAAAGGCTTTCCGATTGCGTTGATGGAAGGTACGCTTGCGTCAAATATTCGGGTAGCCGCGATAGGAGGTATTGCGGCAAAATATTTAGCGCGTGAAAATAGTGAATCGATTGGTTTTATTGGTGCAGGTGAGCAGGCAAAAATGCACTTGATTGCCATGAAAATTGTACGACCTTCGTTAAAAGAATGTCGGGTGGCAGCCAAAACTACCGAAGAAGAACAGCAATTTATTGACGAATTATCACCATTATTCCCAGACATGGCTTTTATCAGTGCAAAAACCAATGCCCGTTTTGCAATGGAAGAGGCTGATATTTTAGTCACAGCCACCAGCGTACAAGCGCCCTTATTAAAAGCAGAATGGATGAAAAAAGGCGCATTTTACAGTCATATCGGAGGTTGGGAAGATGAATATGCAGTGGCTGAGCAATGCGATAAAATTGTCTGTGATGATTGGGATACGGTCACTCATCGAGGACAAACCTTGAGTCGGATGTATAAGGAAGGCTTGTTGTCACATAACGATATTCATGCCGATTTACACGAATTGGTTTCAGGGCATAAGAAAGGTCGGGAATCTGAGGGCGAACGTATTTATTTTAATGCGGTGGGGTTGGCGTATATTGATGTGGCAATTGCCTTTTCGATGTATCAACAGGCAAAAAAATTAGACATTGGCTTGAATTTAAATTTACAAGAGTCAATGGTCTTTGAGCATGAGGATATTTCGAGTAAAATTAGATTATAACCTTCTGGAAAATTAAATTCCTTTGCCCCCTAAAATTATAGAGAGACCATGTTCAAACAACTCGCTTTTGATAAAAGCACGGCTATTCATTTAATAATTAACAACAAAACCGTTGAAGTCGCAAAAGGAACGACTGTGGCAGCGGCGGTCTTGAGTCATGGGCTGCCTTATACTCGAACGACGGCGGTTTCGGGGGCAAAACGCGCGCCATTTTGCATGATGGGCGTGTGCTTTGAATGTTTGATGGTGATTAATGGACAGCCAAATCAGCGGGGCTGTAGTACTTATGTGGAAGACGGCATGACGGTTGAAATTCAACAAGGGGCTGTCGCGTATGAATAAGCATTATGAACTGGTGATTATTGGGGCAGGTGCGGCAGGTTTGTCGGCGGCGATAACGGCTTCAAAACACGGACTTAAAGTCGCGTTACTGGATGAGCAAAATAAAGTGGGCGGACAAATTTATCGCGGTATTGAGTCCATATCTAAAGAACGAGGTGCTCAGTTAGGTGATGATTATTTACATGGAAAAACGCTTGCAGAAGGCTTTCATTTAAGTGGGGCGGATTATTTTCCAAATACCCAAGTATGGTCGTTAAATAAACAACGTGAAATAGGCATTATAAAGGCAAATAAAACCCAAACGATCACCGCGAATCAAGTGATTATTGCCACAGGTGCGATGGAGCGCCCCGTGCCTTTTTTGGGGTGGAATTTAACAGGGGTAATGAACGCAGGCGCTGGACAAGTATTGTTTAAATCCGCAGGTGTTGTGCCAGAAATCCCTGTTGTGTTGGCAGGTTCTGGGCCTTTGCTGATTTTGTTAGCGGCACAATATATACGTGCTGGGGTGACTGTCAAAGCGTTATTGGACATGAGTACCACTGAAAACCATCTGAGTGCTTTATCGAAATTACCGCGAGCCTTGTTAAAAGCGAATTATTTAATCAAAGG
>JAGLBU010000081.1 GCA_023146575.1 Methylococcales bacterium | reverse complement strand
AGCGAAAAAAGGTCAATGGAACTTTGTGGATTCAACTAACAAGTGCAATTTATTTTTAATGATTTAGAAGAGGTCAACTGTTATAGTTTCATCATGTCTGGGCTAATAAACGTAACGGCGGAGACTTGCATTAGCGTTTCTTAAGCCTTATGACGATAAAATTCATAAGTAGTTGAAAGTAAGTTTTCGTGTGTTTTTAATAGGCAATACATTGATTTATATAGTATTTTGAAATTAAAACTTTCATTCTACTACTTACTATTATCGCTGATAATGGCAAAGAATTTTCAGGTCATGAAATAATAGTAAAGGTATTAAAATACGCCTTTATAATAAAATGTTGGGTTTTTGCTCAATCTCTTTGTTTAATCAAGTGTTTATTTTTGTCAACAAAAAGCCCAACAGTGATAATTTACTCTCGGGCTTTACTTGAAAACATTTGTAAATATTATTATTTACCGAGCTTTCTTAATCTATCTAATGATTTTAATTGCTCCATAGCTTCGGCTAATTGCGCTGAGGCGGTTGAATAACTAATCGTCCCCGTTTGATCGGCTAATGCTTCTTCTGCTTTCTTCTTAGCATCTAAAGCAGCGGCCTCATCAATGTCTTTCGCTCTAATCGCATCATCCGCTAAAATTGTGATGACATGCGGTTGAACCTCTAGCATTCCACCTGAAACATAGAAAGGCTGTGTTTCTTTATCATTAATTTTAACCCTAACTTCACCAGGGCGTAATTTTGTGATTAAGGGCGCGTGACGTGGTGCAATCCCTAATTCACCTAGCTCAGCAGGGGCAAAAACCATTTCAGCAAGACCTGAAAAAACTTCTCGACCAACACTTACAATATCAACATGAACCGTTGTTGTCATTATTTTTACCTATAAGGTCAAATTACATATTTTTGGCTTTTTCAACCGCTTCATCAATCGAACCAACCATATAAAATGCTTGTTCAGGAAGACTGTCGTATTCACCTGCAATAATGCCTTGAAAGCCTGCAATCGTATCGGCTAAAGAAACATATTTACCTGGTGCGCCTGTAAAGACTTCGGCGACAAAGAACGGTTGTGATAAGAAACGCTGAATTTTACGCGCTCTGGAAACGGTTTGTTTATCTTCTTCTGATAATTCGTCCATTCCTAAAATAGCAATAATATCGCGTAATTCTTTATAGCGTTGCAAAATACCTTGAACGGCACGGGCAACATCATAATGTTCTTGTCCAATAACCAATGGATCTAATTGACGACTGGTTGAATCTAATGGATCAATCGCTGGATAAATTCCAAGCTCTGCAATTTGACGGGATAATACAACGGTCGCATCTAAATGTGCGAAGGTGGTTGCAGGGGATGGATCGGTTAAATCATCCGCAGGCACATAAACGGCTTGAATCGACGTAATAGAACCTGTTTTCGTGGAGGTAATACGTTCTTGTAAAACCCCCATTTCTTCGGCAAGATTGGGTTGATAACCTACCGCAGAAGGCATACGACCTAATAAGGCAGATACTTCAGTGCCTGCTAGGGTGTAGCGATAAATATTATCAACAAAAAATAAAACGTCACGCCCTTCTTCTCGAAAATATTCTGCCATTGTTAACCCTGTTAAGGCAACGCGCAGTCTATTTCCTGGTGGCTCATTCATTTGCCCATAAACCATGGCTACTTTAGAGTCATTTAAGTTATCAACGTTGATAACCCCTGCTTCTTGCATTTCGTGATAGAAATCATTGCCTTCACGAGTTCGTTCGCCAACCCCTGCAAAAACAGATAATCCTGAATGTTCTCTGGCAATGTTGTTGATTAATTCCATCATGTTGACGGTTTTACCAACCCCAGCACCGCCAAATAAACCGACTTTACCGCCTTTTGCAAACGGGCAAATTAAGTCAATAACTTTAATGCCTGTTTCTAATAAGTCGTCAG
>JAGLBU010000080.1 GCA_023146575.1 Methylococcales bacterium | reverse complement strand
CCGATAATATCTTCCAAGCTAGGGCTGTCGCCTAACTTAGCCGCTTGACCTAATAATTGACACTCTGAAAGTCGTCCAATGAAAGCGGCACCTTTTGAGCCGATGGTACAAACATCGACTTCAATATCTTCTTGATCCCATTCTTTAAACTGGCGAACCAATTTTCTAAATAAATTAGAATTTAAACCACCACATAAGCCTCGATCAGAACTAATGACAATCACGCCAATACGTTTAGTTTCACGTTCAACTAAGTAAGAATGCTTGTATTCAGGATTCGCATGAGCCAAATGTTTAATAATTTGGCTAATTTTTTTTGCATACGGACGAGTTGCACGCATTTTTGCTTGCGTTTTACGCATTTTACTCGCGGCAACCATTTCCATTGCGCGGGTAATTTTTTGAGTATTTTTAATACTGCTAATTTTGGTGCGTATTTCTCTACCAACAGCCATTTTACAATCCTTTACCAGCTATGTGTTTTAGTGAATGTCTCAATCGCAGAACGTAAGCCTTGCTTGATGTCATCATTAAAATCACCCGTGCTATTAATGGTATTCATTAAATCCGCGTGGTCACTGTGCATATAATCTTGCAAAGCCGCTTCAAAATCACGGACTTTATTGACCTCAATACTATCTAGAAACCCTTCGTTGGCCGCAAATAATGACACGGCCATTTGTGCAACCGACATGGGTGAATATTGATTTTGCTTCATCAATTCGGTGACGCGTTGACCCCGTTCGATTTGTTTACGAGTGCTTTCATCTAAGTCAGAGGCAAATTGTGCAAATGCCGCTAATTCACGATATTGGGCTAAATCTAACCGAATTCCGCCTCCCAATTTTTTAATAATCTTGGTTTGTGCCGCACCACCGACTCGTGAGACTGACAATCCCGCATTAACCGCAGGACGAATACCTGAGTTAAATAAATCCGTTTCTAAGAAAATTTGTCCATCCGTAATTGAAATGACGTTGGTTGGTACGAAGGCTGATACATCGCCTGCTTGGGTTTCAATAATCGGTAACGCGGTTAAAGACCCTGTTTTACCTTTTACTTTACCGTTGGTTAATTTTTCAACTTCATCGGCATTAATACGCGCCGCACGTTCTAATAAACGTGAATGTAAGTAGAAAACATCGCCAGGATAGGCTTCACGACCTGGAGGTCTACGAAGTAATAAGGAAATTTGACGATATGCCCATGCTTGTTTGGTCAAATCATCATAGATAATGAGGGCATCTTCACCTTTATCTCGGAAATATTCCCCCATAGAACAGCCTGTATAAGGGGCAATAAATTGCAGTGCGGCAGATTCTGAGGCGGAGGCGGCAACAATAATCGTATGCGCCATTGCGCCATGTTCTTCTAATTTACGAACCACGTTGGCAATGGAAGAACGCTTTTGACCAATCGCCACATAGATACATTTAATACCCGTATCTTTTTGGTTAATGATGGCATCAACAGCAATAGCGGTTTTTCCCGTTTGACGATCACCAATGATTAATTCACGTTGTCCACGACCGACTGGAATCATCGAATCAATCGATTTCAAACCAATCTGCACTGGCTGGTCAACGGATTGACGAGCGATTACACCAGGTGCGATTTTTTCAACCGCCGAGGTTTCAGTGGTGTTAATTGCACCTTTGCCATCAATGGGTTGACCGAGTGCATCAATAACACGTCCTAATAAGGCTTCACCGACAGGCACTTCTAAGATGTTGCCCGTACATTTGACGGTATCACCTTCGGAGATATGTTCATACGAACCTAAAACCACAGCACCCACCGAGTCTCGCTCAAGGTTTAATGCCATACCATAGGTATTGCCAGGAAATTCCAGCATTTCGCCCTGCATTGCGTTCGATAGCCCGTGGATTCTAACGATACCATCAGTAACACTGACAACCGTCCCCTCCGTATGCGCTTCTACACTTAGGTCGAAATTTTCGATCTTCTCTTTAATCAGATCACTTATTTCAGATGGGTTTAATTGCATTTTGTTTTTCTCACTCTTATTGTAGAGTTTTTTGCATGATTTGAAGTTGGCCTTTGACAGAGCCGTCGATGACCAAGTCGCCTGCTTTAGCGATGAAACCGCCAATTAAAGATTTATCCACTTGAATACTCAAACGGACTTCTTTATTAAGTTCTTTTTTTAAAGTTTTTGAAAATTTCTTTTCATCATCTTTAGTAAAAGCGTAGGCAGTACGAACATCGACATCAATATAACCTTCTTTTTCAGCCTTTTGAGCTTCATAAAGGTTATAAATAGCATCGGCAAGGGTAAGACGGTTATTTTGAATCAACAATTTTAAAAAGTTTTCACTCTCTTTGGTGGTTTGTTGTTGACAAATATCCAACAACAAGCCAGTTAGTTGTTCATCGCTCACTTTAGGGTTGTCTATGATGCCTGCAAACGTTATGTCGTTTACAACGGCCGCCACAAACGCTAAGGTGGTTGACCATTTTTCAGTGGTCTCTGTCTCTAAAGCACGTTTAAAAACGGCTTCGGCATAAGGTCTTGCTAAGGTTGATAATTCACTCATAAGCCTTACCCTAATTGACTTGCAACTTTAGCGATTAAAGCTTTATGCTCTGTTTTGTTAATTTCTTTTTTCAAAATTTGCTCAGCCGCTTTTAACGCTAAGGTAGAAACTTCCTGACGCAAACCTTCTTTTGCTTGCTGTAATTCTTGCTCAATTTGTGTTTTTGCCGCATCAATCAAACGTTCACCTTCTTTTTTAGCATTATGTTTTGATTGTTCAACCACTTCATTGGCTCGTTTTTGTGCAAGGCTTACAATTTCAGAGGATTGTTCTTTGGCCTGTTTTAAAACAGCTAAGGCGTTTTTTTCCGCCAAATCCATTTCTTCTTGACCTTTTTCAGCTGCCGCTAATCCTTCAGCAATTTTTTTTCTGCGTTCTTCTAAGGCTTCTATTAATGGTGGCCAGATATACTTCATGGTAAACCATACCAGAAGTGTAAAGGTAATCATCTGACCGATCAGAGTAGCATTGATACTCACGATGCGTTCCTCAATTAATTATTTAAAGATGAATTGGACAGTCTTAACCTGCAGCCGCTTCTACAGCAGAGAGGAATGGGTTTGCAAAGGTAAAGAATAATGCCATACCAACACCAATCATGGTTACCGCATCTAAAAGACCCGCTACGATAAACATTTTAACTTGTAACATAGGCACCATTTCAGGTTGACGCGCCGCGCCTTCCAAAAATTTACCCCCTAAAAGACCAAAACCAATCGCGGTTCCTAAAGCGCCTAAGCCTAGAACCAAACCCACTGCGATAGCGGTCATCCCTTGTACATCAGCAATTAAAGCTGCAATTTCCATAATACCTCCGAACGTATATTATTGTTGTAATGATAAAAAATTTTAATGCTCTTCATGTGCCATGCTTAGGTAAACAATTGTTAATACCATAAAGATGAAGGCTTGAAGGGTAATAATTAGAATATGAAAGATAGCCCATGGAAAACTCAGTAGCGGTTGAAGATACCAAGGCATTAAAGCAATCAAGATAAAGATTAATTCCCCAGCGTATAAATTTCCAAATAACCGTAAGGCAAGTGAAACAGGCTTTGCGATATATTCTACAAGGTTTAATAAAATATTAAAGGGAATCAAAAAGACCGTATTAAAAGGGTGCAATAAAAGCTCTTTGGAAAAGCTAAAAGCGCCTTTTATTTTAAGATTATAATAAATAATCAGAAAAAATACACTGAATGATAATGCGAACGTGGCGTTTAAATCAGTACTCGGTACGACACGCATATAATCGCCGCCCATCATGGTGGCCACACCAGGTATTAAATCAACAGGCAACATATCCATCGCATTCCATAAGAATACCCAGCAAAATATGGTCAGTGAAAGCGGTGCGATGAGATCGTTTTTACCATGAAATGAATCTTTAACTTGTTGATCAACAAACTCAATAATCATTTCAACAAAATTTTGCGCTAAACCTGGCTCACCTGCGGTTGCTTTTTCAGCAACTGTCTTGAAAAACCATATAAAGAGTGCGCCAAGAATGGCTGAGAAGAATAAGGTGTCTAGGTGTAGTGTCCAAAAGCCTTCTCCAACCGAAAAAGGGGTTAAATGATGGACGATATAACCTGTTGCGCCTTCGGCTGCGTGAACTTCAGTAGCCATTATTCCTCACTTGAAAGAGTTAGTCGCGCATTATTAGCGCGAACCAAAAAACGGATAAAGCTGCTACATACGTTGCTAACAGCGGTAATAATTTTATTGTTGGAATTTGAAAAATCATAAAAAACAGCATACCTGTTAAGATTAATTTTCCAGATTCTCCTGCATAAAAAGAACGAACGATTTTTTGAGCGTCCTGTTTTGGGGTTCTCATCATGCGTAAAGCCATGTATAAATTAGGCAAAAATGCCGCAATACCTCCGCAAAAAGCCGACAACAACATGGTTTGGTCGCCAATTAGATAAATCCCGAAAGTAATTGTAACAATGACTAAAATTTGCAGAGTTAAAATTTTACTGACGATTGAAATCTTTCTCTCAGTCAGCATTCTTTCTCTCCTTTGAACAGCCACGAATTATAGCGATCAGCGCTGATTAAATCAACTTTTTTTCAAGGATGTTAGTCAAAAAAAATATTATTCGCCAGCAATTCAAAATCAAGTACTTTAGAATAAGGAAGCACCCCTAGTAAGGGAGAATCAATAGTCTTCTTTATGGTAGCGATGTTTTCACGAATTTTTAACATTTCAGGCTCAAGGCACATTGCCAACCAGCCTGCACAGTTTACCCCACTGGCTTGAATCGCTCGATAACTAAGATGAGCATGATTAATACAGCCCAAACGAATACCAACGACTAAGATAACAGGAAGATCAAGTACTGTCGCCAGTGTTTCAACCGTATCACCTTGATTATTAAGCGGCACTAACCACCCTCCAACGCCTTCAACCAATAAAATATCCGCTTGTGTCGATAAAAAATCGGCATCCTGAATGATTTTATCTAACCTTATAACTTCTTTGTCCACCGCAAGATGAGGTGATACGGGTTCTAAAAAACTGTAGGAATTAATTTTTTGATAACTTAAAGGCATTGAAGCGTGCTGTTGCAATAATAAAGCATCCTCATTTTTCAAGACTCCATCAATATTTTCACATCCTGACGCGATTGGTTTCATTCCAACAACCGTTTGTTCCTGTCTTTTAAAATACGTCATCAAGGCAACCGTTGCCGCTGTTTTACCCACACCAGTATCCGTTCCTGTGATAAAAAAACCTTGCTTCATCATCCTCGCCTTTTATCTGCTAAATTCTTACGGTATATTATGATTAATAAATTACCTTGATCCCCACTACCAGATTATTTTACACTCTAAAAAATATTATGAAAAAAAACCTTCTTCTTTTTATTATCACTCTTTTTTCAATTATCACCCCTTTACACGCTGAAGATGGAACGTATGCGACAACAGAAGATGGACAAGGGGTTATATTATATTCAAATGGTACATGGGCTTTTAAATCAACGCCGCCTCCCTCCAAAAGTAAAAAAACAAGTACGCTAAAGGATAAGACGAGCGAGGCTGACATTCCTAAAGTGGCTTTTAGGGGCAAAAAAGGGATTTATAAAATTGTTTATAATGCCAATTTATGGAAAAAAAAGCAAAGCGCCAATGAGGATGCTGAAATTCAATTAGAGTATAAAGATGGCAGTGGTTATGCCATGCTAATTTTTGACCGTACCCCTGTCCCATTGGATAAATTAAAACAACAAGCGATTAAAAATATGAACTCTGTCGTCTCCCAAGTTGAGATTATTTCAGAGGAAAAAAAACAAATAAATGGCTATAAAGCGATTCAGCTTAAAATTGACAGCACCATTGAAGATACGCCTTTTTCCTATCTTAACTATTACGTCACAGGCGACTGGGGGACAATCCAGTTTGTCACCTATACAGCGGCAACCTTAATGCCTGACTATGAAGAAGATTTTCTTGATTTGCTCGATGGCTTAAGCGTAAAAAAATAATAATGCGACATTTTGTCGCGTGACAATATGCCACATTTTTTTATTTCACAAAATGCACTATCATGCCACCAAGCTTTGAAATAGCCTGAATCAAACTCCTTACCTTAAGTTATAGAAATATCCTCTTTAAGCGGCCGAATAGGTCGCTTTTTTTTGCCTGTAATTTGGCAAACTTTTACTTTATTATTATGACCATCAATGCTAGAGTGCCAATCTTTATTAAAATACTAGGTATTTATCTTAAATCATTCGATAACAGCACCTATTATTTTTAACCCTTAACTGAAAACTGGAAAAATATCATGGCTTTTGAACTTCCTGAACTACCTTATGCAAAATCAGCACTTGCTCCTCATATTTCAGAAGAAACTCTCGATTTTCATCATGGTAAACATCACCAAACTTATGTGACAAATCTAAATAATTTAGTCGCAGGCACTGAATTTGAAGGCTTATCCTTAGAAGAAATCATGGCGAAATCATCGGGTGGAATTTTTAATAATGCCGCTCAAATATGGAACCATACGTTCTATTGGAATAGCCTATCACCTAATGGTGGTGCGCAACCTAGTGGCGATTTAGCTCAAGCCATTAATGACAGTTTCGGTTCGTTTGACAGTTTTAAAGAAGCCTTTACCAAATGCGCAGTTACCACTTTTGGTGCAGGCTGGGGATGGTTAGTAAAAGATCAGGATGGAAA
>JAGLBU010000008.1 GCA_023146575.1 Methylococcales bacterium | reverse complement strand
CGAGCGCAGGCCGTGCAGGCGATTGCGGCAGGAATAAAGCCCCATATTGATATGAATCCTATTTTATTAAAACCAAATTCGGATAAAACCTCACAGGTTATTGTGCAAGGTAAAGCTTTAAATAATCAAACCGCACACCATTATCATGCGTATAAAAAAACTGCCATGATCGCGGTGTTGGATTCTTTTCAGCGCTTACACAATCAATATGAAATGATTATTGTCGAAGGAGCTGGGAGTCCTGCCGAAATTAATTTACGTGCAGGTGACATTGCCAACATGGGTTTTGCAGAGAAAGTTGATTGCCCTGTTATTTTGATTGCTGATATTGAAAAAGGCGGCGTATTTGCGCATATTGTGGGGACGTTGGAATTATTATCCGCCTCAGAGCGCCAACGAGTTGTGGGCTTTGTGATTAATCGTTTTCGGGGCGATATGCGTTTATTGGATTCTGGGGTTGAGTGGTTGGAAAAAAAAACAGGCAACCCCGTACTAGCCGTTTTTCCTTATTTGCACGGGTTTCATCTGGATTCAGAAGACTCTTTAAATCTTGAGTCTTTGGCTAAAAAATCACAAAAGCAGCTTAAAATTGTCATTCCAAAACTACCAAGAATGAGTAACCACACCGATTTTGATCCTTTAAAATTACACCCTGATGTTGGATTAAAATTTATTGAACACAGTGCTGACATTGAAAGCAGTGATTTGATTATTTTAGCGGGCAGTAAATCAGTGCGCGATGATCTAGCGTGGTTAAAAAAACACGGCTTTGAAAAGGTAATTAAACGCCATTTACGCTATGGCGGCAAAGTAATCGGAATTTGCGGCGGCTATCAAATGCTTGGAAAGAGGATTGATGACCCTGATAGTGTTGAAGGCAAAAAAGGTTTAAGTATTGGTTTAAAATTATTAGATTTAGAAACTACCTTAAGCCCACAAAAAATATTACGTGAAGTGACAGGTGAATTAATATTTAAAAAAACGGCTATCTCAGGCTATGAAATTCATGCAGGAATCACCACAGGAAAAGCATTAAAACACCCTTTGATGACATTAGCGGGTAAAAATGAAGGGGTTATTTCAGAAGATAACCTGATTATTGGGACTTATTTACACGGTCTATTTGATTCAAAAAATGCGTGCGATGTTTTATTAAAATGGGCAGGTAATGAAACCACCAATGCGATTGATTATGCCGCCGTGCGTGAAAAAAATATTAATAGAATGACCGATACCTTAGAGCAATATTTTAATTTTGAGCGGCTTGAGGAGGGGTTAGCAAAATACGCTCAACGATCTTCTTAACATGGGCTACCGTAATTGCATCTAAACAATCACTATGACTTTTCTGATGGCGTTCACAACCTTCTAAATAACAGGGGACGCATTTTAAATTCGCTTGAATAAGATAAACATTGTTCACCTGTTGACAGCCTTTGGTTTTAAACGGTGGAGTATTCAAGCTATAAGCACTTGGCCACGGAGTCCATTTAACAGGGTCGCTGGGACCAAATAAAGCAATGGTTTTAACGCCTGTAGCAGCGGCAAGGTGAGTGATGCCTGTATCAGGGCCGATAAAAAACTGGGCTTGTTTAATCACGGTGGCCAATTGCGCTAGAGAAACTTTCCCTGCAATATTAAGCGTATCTTTTGGCATTTCAGTTTGAATAGCATTTAAATAGTGTTGTTCTTTTGGGTCGGGGCTGCCCGATAAAATAACTTGTAAACCATTTTGAGCTAAAAAGTGTGCCAGTGCAATCCAGTTTTCACGAGGCCATTGTTTATAACGCCATTGCGGTAGAACGTGCATCACAATATAGGCTTTATCGGTAAATGTTGGGGTGTTTTGAGTGAACGGAGGCGTGAGTTGATAAACGGGTTTGATATTTAATAGTGAACACAAACGTAATAATTCCAAGACCGTATGGGTTTTAGTTTCATCAAAGATTAACGATTTTTGAAAAAAATAGCGCTTTATTCCGCCTTTTTTGGACGGAGGTGGTACAAAACCTATGCGGATTGGCGCGGCTAAAAAGCTGTATAAGGTGGGTCTGTCGCCTGTTTGAGTGCTGATGGCTAAATCGTATTGGCGGAACAGTTGTTTAAATAATTGTTGATAGCCTTGCCAGTTGGGTTTTGGCTCGCAGGTAATACAGTTGGCAATAGCGGAGTTACCTTCCATCATCCCGACGGTATTTTTATATAAAAGGACATCAATTTCAGCCGCTGGGTAGGCCTGCTTTAAGGCATTGATGAAGGCGGTGGTTAAGAGCGTATCGCCTAAAAAACGTAAGGTCACCACTAAGATGCGCTTGGGCGGTTGTTTTAAAAAAAGCGGTTTTTCCATGGCTAATTTAGGGGGTTAAATCAAAATTATTACCATTTTCTAAGGCGTTAATACAGGTCCAAAAATCAGAAAATAAATGTTTCTCAGGGATTAAATTGGGAATTAGGCTGATATTTTTGAGCATGTCTTTTGGTTGTTCTTGAATTTCACTGATGAGAACGATGATTCCTTTGGCTTTTAAATCCAGTACCGCATCTTCAATGGCATAAATCCCCGATTGATCAATATAAGGCACCCGCGCCATGCGCATAATAATCACTTTAACCTCAGGTAACGCGCGGTGCATTTCTTGAAATTTAGTGGTAAAACCAAAAAATATGGGTCCGTCAAAATGTTTGATATAGACTTGTTTTTGAATAGCGTCTGATAAATCAGTTTCATCTGCCCATGCTTCTTCTTTGACAAAATCACCAATATATCCTGAGCTGGATTTACTGCTGGCAATGTCGCTCATTTTTTTCATAAATAAAATAGAAGCCAACACCATGCCGACGGCAACCGCTTGTAATAAATCGACAAAAACGGTTAAGCCTAATACGACCAGCATAATCACCGAATCGGCACGAGGGACATGAGGAATGTGTTTGATGCCTTTGTAATCAATAATACCAATGCCAACGGTAATTAAAATCCCTGCGAGTACGGGGAGGGGAATTAATTTGGCGTAAGCACCTGCGCCTAATAATACAATCAATAGCGCGATGCTATGAATGACCCCTGAAAGCCGAGTTGTGCCACCTGAATTAATATTGACGACCGTCCGCATGGTCGCCCCTGCCCCAGGAATACCTCCAATAGCTGCCACGGCTATATTCCCTAAGCCTTGTCCGACCAGTTCCTTATTGCTTTTATGCTGGGTTTTGGTCATGTTATCAGCGACAATGGAGGTCAATAAAGAGTCGATTGCACCTAGTGCCGCCAGTGTGATCGCAGGAATAATAATCAACATTGGCTGGCTTAAATCAATACTGTTTAAGGTACTGAGTTTTAATTGGGGTAAACCTTTAGGAATATCCCCAATCACGGAAACTTCTAATTTTAAAACGGTGGCAACTATGGTTAAAATAATTAATGCCACTAAGGCACTGGGTATCGCTTTGGTGATTTTTGGAAAAAGATAAATAATGACAATAGTCGCAGAGGCTAAGATCACAGAAAGTGCATTAATTTGCTCTAGAAGTTCGGGGATACCCGTGAAAATACTCGGGATGTTTTTAGGCGAAACATGACCAAAAAAAGGAAAAATCTGCAATACAATAATAATAACACCGATACCACTCATAAAACCTGAGACCACGGGGTAGGGCATGTAACGAATGTATTGACCTATTTTAAAAACGCCTAATAAAATTTGGAAAACACCCGCTAATAAAAAGATGGCAATAATAGTTCCCATAGCGGCTTCTAAACTGCCGAACATTTCAATGGCACTACCAATGACCACAGCAGATACCACGGTCATAGGCCCTGTAGGGCCACTGATTTGAGTGGGTGTGCCACCAAACCATGCGGCAATCATGCCAATGGCAATTGCCCCATAAAGCCCTGCAATCGCACCCATTCCAGATTGTAAACCGAATGCCAGTGCCAGTGGTAATGCAACCACACCTGCGGTTAAGCCTCCAAAAAAATCCCCTCGTAAGGCAGATGTGTTAATTGGCATTCGTTTTTCTCCATTAAAATTGTGTGTAAATTATAACGTCAAATGTGTTTGGCTTTAAATTTATCATGAACACTATATTTCTAATAGAGCGGGTTAATTAATGATCCAGCCTGTTCGGGCGGCAATGGCGACCGCTTCAGTACGATTTGAAGCATTAAATTTTTGCATAATATTTTTAATATGAAATTTAATGGTACGCTCAGACAGTTCTAGAATAGCGGCAATATCATTATTATTGCGCCCTTTTGCCATCCACATTAAGCACTCTTTCTTGTTCCCAAGCTCCAGCTTGGGAATGTCTATCATCAAGCTCTGCTTGACGAATATCAATCATTCCTTTTAAGCTAAAGCTCATGGGACATAGGCGCTATAAAATATTTATCCTTATTTTCATACAATAACAGTTACTGGTTGGCAACCTGTTTTCACTCGAAAAGAAAGCGTCCAAATACTTTTCGATAGCTTTACATGGTTGTAAAAAAATACGGATTTCAAGCTACATGCGTATGTTGTATTAGAAAACCATCTGCATTTTATTGCCAGTGGTCATCAGCATAGTAAGCGAATACAACAATTCAAATCTTTTACTGCCAGACAAATTCTTGATTTATTAAAACAACGCAAAGCAACAACCTTGCTCAAATATTTTGCTTATTATAAACGCAAACATAAAACTGAAAGTGAATATCAATTTTGGCAAGAGGGGTCTCATCCAGAAGAAATGAGTGAAACTACACTATTTATGCAACGTTTAACCTATATTCATAATAATCCTGTAAAGCGTGGTTATGTGGATTTACCTGAATATTGGCATTATTCGAGTGCGCAATCTTATATGGGGGAAGAATCTTTATTGCTTATTGTTTTATTAAGTTGAAAGGTCAAGCAGAGCTTGATCGTAGGCATTCCCAAGCTGGAGCTTGGGAACGAGAAAATGGCAGTGATACTAGAGCTTGGGAACGAGTATTTTAGGGTGAAATATAATGAATTCAAAAAATCCATCAATCCTCTCGCTCAATAACCCGTTTTAGCCATTGCGCTAATAACGGAACGCGCATTTGCCATCGGCCATTTTTTTCCACAATAAATTTATGATCGTCTAAGCGGTATAAATATTTTTTTGAGGTAATGGTCTGCTGGGCTAAAATTTGTTTAACCGTGTCTTTGCAGTCTTGATTGGCGCAAAATTCGCCCCAAAAATTTGCGAGTGTCCCATTGTCTCGATCACAAATAATTTTATTTATCACCTGATCTAATTGGGTTTGCTCAATGTTTTTAGAATGGTTCTTGTTGGCGCTATTGACAATTTCTCCACACAATTCTTGCAATAAACAAGGATGCCCTTGGGTTTGGTTAAATATTTGTTGGGGTAAGCCATTGGCGTAAATAAGGTTTACAGGCTCGGTGATTAATTTAAAAGCGTCTTCTTGGGTTAAATAATCCACCTGAAAGCGTTGTGCTTGTACAAAAAAATGATTCCAATGTGGGTTTTTTAACTCTGAAAACAGCGCAACACCCACAAATAAAAACACAATTTTATTTTGCTGTTGAGAAAAACTGCGCATTGCCGCTAATAAATTGCCGCCTTGTTCGGGGTCTTTGCTTAAGACTTTTGTGTGTAACCATTCATACTCATCAAAGGCTAAAATTAATTTACCCTTAACATTTTGGCTGATCTGTATAAGCCATCTTTGCATATTAAGCCAGTTTTTTTGCCAATGCTCATCGACAAAAGAATCGGGGGGTTCAATTTCTAATTTTTGACTGATTTTAAGGGCTAAATTATCCAGCCATGTGTCGATACTACTGGTTTCTCCGTTTTGTAAATCTTGATAAACCACCTGAAAGCGTCCCCCTAATAAGGATTCTAAAAAATACAATAGGCTGGTTTTCCCTGTGCGGCGTTGACCTTGGATTAAAAACATCGGCATTTGCTGGGCGCTTAAGACTTTATGGGCAAATTGCGCTTTTAATGACTCACGGCCTAAAAAAATAACACTTTTATTCTCAGGTTTTAAAACGTCGCCTGCCACATAAATGTTAGCGGTAATGGGTTCAGTGGTTTTGGCAGTTAATGCAAGGGCTTCTAGCTGTTCGGTGGTGAGATTTTCCCATTTTTCAATTGCGGTTAGATAATAATCGCGCCAGCCTTTATGTTGGACGAAAGTAAGGCCTTT
>JAGLBU010000079.1 GCA_023146575.1 Methylococcales bacterium | reverse complement strand
AGTAAACCAATCGGTGTGCCTGTGGTTTTACCCTGAAACACCCCTGATAAAATTTCCACCTGATCGGCTTCTCGTCGTTGTGTCGTATGGCGAGAGGTACCGGGTTTACGCCGATCTAAATCAATTTGAATATCGGCTTCTGTCAATGCCATACCCGATGGGCAACCATCAATAATACAGCCCAATGCGATACCATGACTTTCACCAAAGGTGGTCACAGTAAATAATTTTCCGATTGTATTTCCAGCCATGCGATCTCTTTAGGTAAAATTTAAGGGGATAAAATATTTTTATTCGGGGGTTTGAAAAACCGCGCGGTATTCTTTCAGTTGTTTTGCGGTTAATAAAAACACGCCATCGCCACCGCGATCAAAATCCAACCAATAAAAAGGCACATTAGGATAGCTTTGTTGTAAAACTTCTGAGCTACTGCCGACTTCAATTATTAAAATACCGTGATCTGATAAATAATCGGACGCTTGTCCCAGAATTCTTAAGACTATATCTAAACCAGAAGCACCGCCTTTAAAGCCTATTTCGGGTTCTGCATGAAATTCTGTTGGTAAATCTTGCCATTCATCAATACTGACATAAGGGGGGTTGCTTACAATAATATCGTAGGGCTTTTTTTCAAGTTCACTGAATAAATCCGAATAGTACAGTGAAACTCGATCGTCTAAGTGATGTTTTTCTCGATTGATTTTAGCCACTTCTAAGGCATCTGTCGATAAATCCACCGCATCAATAGTCGCCTCAGGAAAAGCATAGGCACAGGCAATAGCAATGCAAGCACTTCCCGTGCATAGGTCTAAAATATTGAATACTTGATGCTCATTCACCCACGGATGAAATGAATCACCGATAAGCTCTGCAATGGGGGAACGTGGAATTAAAACGCGCTCATCCACATAGAAAGATAAGCCTGCAAAAATGGTTTCATAGGTCAGATATGCCGAAGGTTTACGCTCTATAATACGCTTTTCAATCAAGGCGACAACTTGTTCACGTTCAGTAATCGTTAAGACCGCATCGAAATAACCTTCTGATAAATTATAAGGCTGATGCAGGGTATGTAAAACAATGGTCGCCGCCTCATCTAAAGGGGTTTCGGTTCCTTGTCCAAAGGATATTTCGGTCTCCGCAAAACGACTTGATGCCCACCGAATATAATCTTTTATCGTGGTTAAAGTGCTAACCACACTGGTTTCTTCATGGCTCATAATTTAGAAAATTACCTAAAAAACATTAATTTTAAACTAAAACCCCAAAACTCTTTGAAATTTACTGCTTCAACACAGCCGTATTATCGGTAAGATAGCGTTTATTCCACTTTTTAAGTCAATTTTTTAATGAAAAATAATTATTTAAGCCTCTTTTTTATTTTACTCACCCTTTTTTCATCACAGGTTTTAGCTCAATCAAGTCTGCAACGATTGTATCAACTGCCAAAAGCCAGCCTAGCGGTGGCAGGGCGTTCTAACCTTAATTTTCGTCCCAATAAATTGCGTGTTCCTGCTTCCACTTTAAAGGTTTTAACCGCCTTACTCGCCTTAAAAAAATGGGGGAGCGATCATCATTTTAAAACCGATTTTTATTTCGATAAAAAAACTGGTGTGTTAACCGTAAAAGGCTATGGCGACCCATATTTAACCTCCGAAGAATTAGATAAAATGATTCAAGGCTTAAAAGACAAGGGTTTAGCTGAAATCAAAGGATTGAATGTTGATGATTCGTATTTTGAGGATAATATTTTTATTGATGGGCGTTCACGGACCAATAACCCTTATGATGCACCGTTAAGTGCGTTGGCGATTAATTTTAATACGCTTAACATTCGCCGTACTAAAAGTGGTATTTCCAGTGGCGAATCTCAAACCCCATTAACACCATTAATGCGACGTTTTGCGAAACGACTGCCACGTGGAAAGCATCGGGTGAATCTACAAAAACAGAGTTACGCAGCCACCTATTTTGCCGAAGTGTTTCAGGTGAAATTAGAACAGCATGGCATTAAAGTTTCAGGGGAAATTACATCAAGACAATCTTTTAAACAACAAACACCTTTTTATCAACATTCGAATAGTAAAACTTTATCCGAAACTGTGGCAGCAATGTTGAAATACTCCAATAATTTTATCGCCAATCAATTATTCTTAATGCTAGGGGCAGAAGCTGAAGGTCAACCTGCTACCATACAAAAATCTCGACAGGCTTATTCAGAGCAAGTAAAAGCGTTATTTAATTGGGATCGGACATTTTATGAAGGCGCGGGCTTATCTCGTAAAAACTTTATAAGCGCTAATGAAATGCTTCAGGTCTTAGAACAATTTGCACCGTATAGGGAATTGATGAAATCTCAAAATGATCGAATTTTTGCCAAAACTGGCACGTTAACAGGCGTAAGCACTTATGCGGGTTATCTGTATAAAAATAATGGCTGGACACCCTTTGCATTGTTTATTAATCAAGCGGTGAGTGGAAATTTTAGAATGCGAGTGGCTTCTGAGTTACTAGCCAAATAAGAAACATTAAAAAAGCTGACAGGCGTTTAACAGCACTGTCAGCTTTATTATAGCGCGCGTTATTTACGCAATAATGCTACCGCTATCAATTGTATCAAGGCTTGCACCCGTTAATTTGATAACATCAGTATAGCCGATACCTGCGCCATTATCATCAACGACTAAATAAGTATCAGAATTAACACTTGCGGCAAAGTATTTAACCGTACCATCTAATTTTGCACCCGCAAGCGCTAATAAGCTGCCTAGGTCTGGCAAAGCGGTTGTGTCTTCAAAATAGTTGGCACTGCTGCCTGCCGTTCCTAAACCACCAATTTTATTACTACCACTCCCAAAATCGGTAATGATGTCGGTAATGACGCCATTTGTGGTATCGACATCCGCAGAAGAAAGGACATTAAAGGTATCATTTCCTGTCCCGCCTGATAAAGTGTCAACACCTGCGCCACCTGTGATCGTATCATCAGAGGTTCCACCTTTTAAGGTGTCGGCGGCCGCTGAACCTGTTACCGTTAGTTTACCTGTAAAAGCTGAGGCATCAACTGTTCCTTGGGCTAAGGCATTAGTAATGGTTAAATCGGTATCGCCTGTAATCACAAGCGTTGAAGCCGCGCTATTATTTAAGGTGGTAATGGTATTAGTGACACTGCCTGTGCCATCACCAAGAACCGATTTTAAATTAATGGTTTCATAATCATTGGCATTTAATGTGGTGAGATCTGAATTCCATAATTCGACATTTAAGGTGTCTGCACTGGTATTTGTTCCTACCGTTGCGGAAAAATCACCGCCTGTTTTTTCAGACATAACATGCGTTAAACTGCTGTCATTTTTGGTATAAGCGGCATTTCCTGCGGCATCTGAAAATTTAATGGTTTTAATGCCCGTTGAGGATAATTGATCTAAATCTTGACTTGTTGCGGCGGTAAACTCAAGTACTTCAACATTTTTGACATCTGAAACATCATTCACCGTGACATCCGCACCGATAATCAGCGTATCCTGTCCTGCACCGCCGTCAATTTTATCGGCACTTGTTAAGCCTGCGACGGTTAACATATCGTCACCTGTGCCGCCTGTTAAGGTAACATCGTCTCCTGTTGCAATGGAGACAACGAGTTTAGCCGTTAACGCTGAGGCATCAACGGTTTTAAGCGTACTAACGAGGGCGGTAGTGATGGTTAATTCTTGATCGCCTGTTATGACTAATTTATCAACATTCGCTCCTGACACATTATTGATGGTACTTTTTGAGCCTGTGGTTTGAAGGTTGATGGTTTCGATTCCTGCTGCTGAAACACTCGCGGTACTAGAAACATTATCTAAACTAACCGTCATTGCATCAGCTGACCCCGTAACATTATTAAAACCGAGCGCAATTTGCCCTGCTTCTAGTTCCAATGCGACGGTTGCCGAGGTATTAAGCCCATCAAGTGCAAAAGTATTATTGTTTCCGCCCAAAAAGGTGACTTTATTTAAGTCTGTTGTTTGGTTCGATACGGTCAGACTGCCATTTCCTGAATTGGTAATGACATATTCTTCAATGTTTTTTGTGACAATAGAAGGGATAGCGCTGGCTAAATTGGTGGTAATTTTCAGAGTATCTGCGCCACCTGCGCCATCTATTTGATCCCCTAAAGTAACAGTAGGGTTAGTTGCAGAGGCCGTTCCTATAAAAGTATCACTACTGCCTGTACCTGTTAGTACATCAATACCTGTGGTTAAGGTTTGAGTAGAACCTGGGTTAATTAAATTATCCAGCGCCGCCTCAGCCGTTGCTATCGTCGCACTATCATTCGTAATACCGTTAAAGGCACCTTGTGCAGCGGTCAAATCATCCGATTTTAATTCTTCTGCAAAGTATTTAGACACCGCGTTTTTATTCGTAATTAATTTTGCATCCGCCTGTCCTTGCGTTGAAGTATTGGCTTTCGCGCCTTCAATCATTTTTAAAATAGCTTCTTCTTTGGTCATCGTACCCTTATCAATATGGCCCGACCAAAAATTTAAACCTTCTGTATCAGAGGCTCTATTTAAAAGATTGGTGTAAATTGCATTGACAAATTCGGTGCTTGACTGGGTACTTGGATAAAATCCTTTGTACTCAGTAGAGTTAGACATATCAGCTACAATTTTTTGCAAAGCAAAAACTTCTTTTTGATCCGCTGTTGATTCTGCGGGTGCCGCGGCAGAATAGGTATTAAATGAATTTTTCCAGAAAGTTAACCCTGAAGCATCTGCTGCACGGTTAAAATAAGCACTGTAAAGTTCAATTACTTTATCAGTTTGAACTATTGAAATAGCCATGGTAGGCTCCTTTTGTTAGGTTTTAAAAAAATTATAATATGTTAATTTTTTTTAGAAATCATGTA
>JAGLBU010000078.1 GCA_023146575.1 Methylococcales bacterium | reverse complement strand
CCATATTAATGTTCAATAAAAAGTGTGCTTAAGGCATTAAGTGTATTGAGATCAGAGCGATCACTATAAATGCCGCTTGAAGGGTTTTCTAAGCCCATACCACGCACAAATAAATAGCGCACCCCTCCAAAATGTTGCTGATAATCATAATTGGGTAAACGTTGTTGTAAATATAAATGCAAGACTACGCTGTAAAGCCAATATTGCAGACCATAATTATGCGCTTGCATGGCAGTCATTAACGCCTCAGGCTCATAACTATCAAGGCTATTACTTTTATAATCCATCACATAATAGCGCCCTTCATATTCACACATTAAATCAATAAAGCCCGTTAAATACCCCGCCAATTCTTTTTCGTAAAGCGGTTGATAAGCAGGGCAATGGGCAAGTAATTGATTTATTTTCCGAAGGTTTAGCGGCTTAATAGCGAGATAAAACGGCATTTCTTTAATGCACTGCCAATGATTAAGATTTTTTAAACAAAAATTAGGGTCATCCAAGGATAAAGGTGTACTGACAATGGTGTGTAATAATTGAATTAATAACGGCGGGTTTTCTAACGTAATCCCATAACGCTGGCAGGTTTGTTCACATTGGGCGCTGAGATTAAACTCAGGATCGGCTAAATTTTTGAAGCTATTAAATTCCAATAAATTATGAATCACATTTCCCATCTGCGCACCTTTAGGCAATAGTGACCACGGGTTTAGACTTAAAGTTTCCGATTTTTTAATCGTAGGCTCGGTTAAATGTGGTTCGGTCAGTGAGGATAAGGCGGTGTAACTACTGATGGTCCAGTGAGTTTGAGTGAACGGTTTTCTCATTCGAGCTTTTAACGCACTGGTTGCTTTTTTCGCCTGATAAAATTGCGTTGAACGGGTTTCAGGGTCGATTAACTGATAATCAAAACAGGTGTTATATTCACTTTTTAAGGTTTGGAGTTTATGGGTTTGTTGCTCAAAATCATCTTCCCAAAAAGCCATTAAATAAGCAAACGCCGAGCGGTTAGGAATTGTTTTGGTACGGACATTTGCCCACGCCAGATAACAGCGGTATTTTGCACGGGTTAACGCGACATATAAAATGCGTAAGTCTTCGGCTTGCTGTTCTTCTACGGCTTTTTTTGCGTGGGTTTCAAACTCGTTTGAGCCTAAATCTTGAATCATGTCTTCATCAATATGGCACTGAATGAACGCAGGGTCTTTCATCGTATTTTCATGCCACACAAAGGGACAAAACACCACTTCAAATTCCAGTCCTTTTGAACGGTGCATGGTCATGATTTTTATCGCTTCATCATCGCTTTCAAGTCGAAGTTGCTGGTCATTATTCCCTTCTTGAATGGTATTTTTAAGATACTCCAGCGTTTTTTCCAGCGTGAATGACGATTCAACACTGGCAAGTTGTATTTGTTCAATTAAATGATGCCAATTACTTAAACAACGTTCCGCTAAGGGCTGTTGTGCCAACATTTCATAGATCTTTTCCTGCGCGACTAAACGTGAAATCATCACCATAAAACCGTGTTGTTGCCAAAGTAAATGGTAATCGTTAAACCGTGATAACCAAGCTTCTAACGCGCTATCGTCATTGATTAACGCGTAAAAATCATCACCATTTAGCCCAAAACAATCCAAACTTAAGGCTTGTTTTAATAAATTAAGATCGCTCGTGTTGTTAACCGCTTGCAGGAGTTTATATAATTCGACCGCCTGAGCCGAAGCAAACACCGATTCAATATGACTGAGTACCGCAGGAATTCCCTGATATTGTAAGGCGTGTTGATAGTCACTCGCCTGTTTATTAGTTCGGACCAATATGGCAATATCTTTAGGTTTTATGTGGGTACATTGCGTTTTTTTCGTAATAGAGTAATCATCAACTAATAACGTGAGAATTTCATTAACCACCGCAGTTTGAATAACCTTAGCGGCTTTTCCTGCTGTCCAATCGCCTGTGGTCGAATCACTGGTGGCTAATTGCCATAACATCATTGGCGCAATCATCTGTTGTTGCTGATGAATTTCACCATCGTCGGCACTTAAGGCGGCATCAACCTCATAAAAAGGTAATTTTTCAAATAAAAAAGGCTCGGTTCGCATTGAAAAGAGTTGATTAACCGCCGTGACTAATTGTGGGTGTGTACGCCAATTAGACGCGAGTGTAAAAGAGTATTCCGCCGTTTCTTTTGCGCTAAAATAAGAAAAAATATCCG
>JAGLBU010000077.1 GCA_023146575.1 Methylococcales bacterium | reverse complement strand
AAATTTATAACTCGTTGTGGCATGGGAGCGTGTCAAGGGCGACAATGTGCCAATGCAGTGGCGCATATTGTGGCAGCAGAAACAGGCAAATCAGTGAACATATCAGGTCTATACCGTGGTCGTCCCCCGATTACCCCGATTACCATAGGACAATTAGCCTCATTACCCACTGAGAAAAGACAATGAAAACAGACGTATTAATTATTGGTGGGGGCTTGATGGGTTCATCCATTGCTTTACAACTGGCAATGCGAGGGTGCAAATCTATTATTATCGAAAAAGACAGTGCAGGTCGTCATGCTTCGGGGGTTAACGCGGGGGGCTTACGACAACTGAACCGTGATGTTGCCGAAATTCCGTTAGCGGTCGCCTCGGCAAAAATGTGGCGTAATATTGAAGCGTTGGTGGATTCAGAGTGTGATACGCACTTTCCTGGGCAAATTCGGGTGGCTGAAAATAAAAGTGATTTGAAAAAATTACGTCAGCGGCAAGTGTTAGTGACTTCTTTAGGTTATTCGCATGAGGAAATCATCAGTAAAAAAGAATTATACAAAATGGTACCTGCTTTAGCTCCGCATTGTGTGGGGGCTTTGATTTCGCGTGAAGATGGGTATGCACGCCCTTATCATGCCTTGACGGCATTTCGGCATAAAGCTGAATCTTTGGGGGTTCAGTACTCAACTCATAATGAAGTGTATCGCTTTGATAAAATAGACCATGATTGGCGCGTTCGGACGCAAAAGGGTGAATTTGAAGCGCCTATTTTAATTAACTGCGCGGGGGCATGGGCAAATAAATTTGCTGAAATGTTAGGGGAGGGTGTGCCATTAACTGCTAAAGCACCCATGATGATGGTGACCGAACGCTTGCCTCATTTTATTGACCCTGTGGTCGGGGCGGCGAGTCGGAAATTATCGTTTAAACAAATGCAAAATGGCACATTAGTGATTGGCGGCGCGCATTTAGCAACATTGGATTTTAAAAAGCAACACACCGAAATGGATTGGGATAAATTATCTGAAAGTGCGCAAACGGTAATGGCATTATTTCCACAATTAAAAAATGTTCGCATTGTTCGAGCATGGGCAGGGCTTGAAGGTTTTATGCCCGATAATTTACCCGTAATTAGTCAATCAAGGACTGAAAAAACGGTCTATCATGCGTTTGGGTTTTCGGCACATGGGTTTCAATTAGCACCCATTATTGGCAAAATTATGGCTGAATTAATTTTAGACGGAAAGAGTGATTTACCCATCAGTGCCTTTGATATTAATCGGTTTTAATGGCACAAGTGATTTAGGTGTTTTTTTGGCATTTTAATAATCTGTGGCATAAAGCCTGAGCCTTTTGAATAGTGGGTATAAAGATGCTGACCACTGGCATTATAATAGCCTCGTGTTTCTTGAGGGTTACTACCGACTTCGTTATACACTGAAAAAATAAATCGCAGCATTTTTTGTTTATCATAGTAGTAGCTACTGGATTCTTTTGAGTCTTCAGTCTGTACGATAATGGAATATTTTCGGGTATTTTTTTGATCGTTATAAAACGTCATATCAAAGCCTGTCGCTTGTAATTCACAATCCGTATGTTTAAAGGTTTTGCGTAAAGTTTTATTGGCTACTTGTTGTTCTATATCTTTATAAAGGTCTCTTATTTGTTTGATTTCAGGATGATTCAACCAGTTTTGTTGCGTTATTTCTTTGGCCTGCAATGGATTAGTGAGCAAAAAAGACAGGAGAACTAAATGGAGGCTAATTTTTAGGATGGTAAACATAGTTTTGGTTTTCCTTGAGTATTAATAGGCATTTTTATTAATAAAGCCTTTGAAAATAGTTGAGAAGATGATTTTTAAATCTAAAAACAACGACCAGTTTTCGATATACCACAGATCGTATTCGACTCTTTTTTGCATTTTATCTAAAGTATCGGTTTCACCGCGATAACCATTGACTTGCGCCCAGCCTGTAATGCCAGGTTTGACTTTGTGCCGCCACATATAGGTTTCAACCAAACCTTTGTAATGTTCATTGTGTGATAACGCGTGGGGTCTGGGGCCTACAATCGACATATTGCCTTGCAATACGTTAATAAACTGCGGCAGTTCATCAAGACTGGTTTTACGTAAAAACCCCCCAAATTTAGTAATTCTTGCATCATTTTTAGTCGCTTGTTTCACCTTGGCGTTTTCGTTGCCAACCGTCATGGATCGAAATTTATAAACATCGAATATTTCTTTTTTAGCACCATGGCGTTTTTGTTTGAATAAAACAGGGCCGCGTGAGGTTAATTTAATCCCTATCATAATAATTAAGCACGGCACGCTAATTAGGGCGAGAATGATTAATGAGAGAATAACATCTTCGTAACGTTTGATAGAGGCCTTGGTATCTGTAATAGAACTGCAGCTTAAATTTAAACTATGAAAGCCCATTAAATTGGTCGCATCATAATTTAAAATACTTAAATCTTCTAAATCAGGAAAAAAACGAATTTCGACCGTCGAATAGCGTAAATTTTTCAGTATATTTTTGACAATAAAGCTGTCCGCAAGTGGCAGGCAAATCCAGAGTTCTGTATCTTGGCGCTTCATGGAGATGGTATCTACTAATTTTTGATAAATAACATCATTTGGCTTATTGAAATGGGACAAGGGCATGACTTGAATGATCTTAAAGCCATATTCAGGATGAAGTTTACTCACATGTGTAATATCGTCAATAATTTTACCATTTCCCACAATAATAACTTCTTTTATATTTTTACCTTGTTGACGCAGTTTATTTAAAATTAAGATGGATAAGGTTCGGTAGAGGCAAGTACTCGCAGCGCCAATAGCAAACCACATTTTTATCCACGTAATTGAAAAAAACTCAAATTGTTTGGCAAAAAAAAGTAAGGTTAATAAACAGGCAAATGACACAAACCAAACCGTAAAAACTTTATACAGCTGGGATAAAAAAACCAGCCCTCGCCATGATTGATAGAGTCGATAAAAAGAGGAACTTAATAAAATGATAAGACTATTAATAACAATAATAGTACGGTAATCATTTGGAATATTAAAGTGCTGATAGACTAAATAGTAGGCAAAAATAGCCGAGCTAATTATGACGATAAAATCCGCTATAAAAAAGAGTAAGTGGCGGTCTTCTAGGCTGTATTGTTTGATAAAAGATAGGCTGTGATTATCTATACGTCTTTGATTCATGAACTAATTAAAAGGGCTGTAAGTTTGGGAGTCGTTTTTACGACTATTGGAAATGAAAGCTCAGACGAGCGACTTTAGACAATTTTTTTGGCTTTTTCAAACGCATCTCTAAAATCAAGATAGAGAGGCTTATCAGTTGTTAACATAGAAGCTAATAAAGCTTGCTGTGAGCGGTATTTTATATTGCCGACGGCTAATGCACCGACCCCAAAAACACCTTCAACACCCGCAATTTCTGCACCAAAATCGTTGGATTTTATACCTTCAATACCCGCGGGTGGCACGGCATTGACATCCCCTGCAATTTTTAATTGCGATCCTTGTTTTAAAACCTCGGTGCTTAACACTTGAATACCTGCCTTGGCAGTACAAAAAATAATATCAACCCCTTCAAGTAAGGCGATTTTTTCAACATTATCACTGGCTTTAGCGCCTGTTAATTGACTGTTAAAGTGGCGATTATATTCTTTCGCGGTATCTTCGGCGATGGCTTGTGATAAATGATCGACTAAAACTGTATCAGCACCTGCTAGAGAGGCTATAACGCCTGTTGCAATCCCGACAGGACCTGTTCCCCCAAAAACAAGGGCTTTGCAGTCACTTAATTTTTTATTATGTTTTGCGAATAATTCACGCTCTACACACGCAACTAAGGCGGCGGCAGTGGTAAACGCGCCGCTAGGGTCGGCAAAGACTGAAATTTCAAACGGCGGCACCATCGCATCTTTGGCCGATTTTAACATATCCATTGCCAGTGCCATATCACGTCCGCCAATAAAAATACCCGTTCTTTTGACACCCGCTGGCCCTCGTGAAAAGATCGCATCTTGGGTCAATCCATAAACATTATCAAGCTTTACATTGGAGTATGGCATCAGTACATCAAAGCCTGCATCAACCGCCATATTAATATCAAACGGGCTATTGTGTGGCATTGGGTCAAGCATGTGGAGGATACTTCTTTTCACGATTTTTCCTGTAAATTAATAGAATTTAAATAAAATTCAGCATGAGCGCGTTATAAACGATTAGGATGAGGTTTCGGTGGATTCAAGATAATCACGGGCAACCTCAAACGCATCTTTAAAATCTAAAAATACCGCTTTTTCATCGCTAATCATCTTTTTTAACAAGCGGTTTTGAGCCTGATATTTCACATTACCAATTGCCAATGCACCAATGCCGATCGCACCTGTGGTTGAGTGTGAAATAGGGGTGCCATTGGCAAACGCATCTACCCCTGAAATGCCACTGGGTGGAACGGCATTAACATCAGCGGCAATTTTTAACTGAGGTGCTGAGGCGATGAGATTAGCGCTGAGTAATTCAATCCCTGCTGCGCCTGTGGCTAAAACGACATCAGCGGTTTGTAAATAGTCAGCCTTGTCGGCATCAAGACCTGCACTTACAGTAATTTCACCCTCACCAAACTCCTCACTGCAAAGACTGGCAATACGTTGGGTTTTTTCACGTTGACGACCAATAATTCGAACATTAGCACCTGCTTGTGCCGCGATGACCGCAGCGATTTGTCCAACAGGTCCAGTTCCACCTAGCACCAAAATAGTTTTGTTTTTTAAGGGGGTGTTAAATTTATCCTTGAGTTCTTTTTCAACCACTGCAATCATACCTGCCGCCGTGGTAAAAGCACCGCTTGGGTCGGAAAAAACCGCCACCTCAAAAGGGGGAAGCATTGCGTGTTTTGCCGCTTTTAACATGTCTAAAGCTTGTTTGGCATCACGACCACCAATAAAAAGCCCCGTTCGTCTTAGTCCTTTAGGTCCACGTGAAAAAATAGCGTCTTGCACAAGGCCTGTAATTTCGCTAGGTTCAACATTTGTATACGGCACAGCCGAGACCCAGCCTGCATCTAATGCCATATTAACATCAAAGGGGCTTAGATTTTTAGCGGTGGTTAACATATGTAGAATGAACGGTTTTTCCATGATCTATCCTTAAAAGTCGCTAGAGAAATAATAATTTTTTTGATTATAACAAAAGTTGAAAGGTTTGATTTTAAAAGACGTTAAAATGGCAAAATTTATGACGTTTAGTTTTTAGAAAGAGATAAAAATTATGTGTGTAGGCTATAATTTTCAGGTAAAATCTTTGAGTTTAATTATAAAATTTTATGAGTAAATGTATGCACAATGTAACCTTGATTAAAGGGGATGGTATCGGGCCTTCTATCATAGAAACAGCGGTTAAAATTATTAATGCGTCGGGCGCTAAAATTCAGTGGGAAGAGGCAGAAGCTGGACTAAAAGCGTACGAAAAATACCAAACACTTTTACCTGATGCAACTTTGGCCTCAATTGACAAAAACCGTGTGGCATTTAAAGGCCCTTTAACGACCCCTATTGGAAAAGGTTTTCGCAGTATTAATGTTGCCCTACGTCAAAAGTATGATTTATACGCCAATGTTCGCCCTGCAAAAACATGGAAAGGTGCGCAAACTCGATTTGAAAATATTGATATTGTGGTGGTTCGGGAAAATACCGAAGGTTTATATGTCGGAAAAGAACACTATATAGATAAGGCTGAAGATACGGCGGTGAGTTTAGCCATTGTGACACGCGCAGGCTCAAAACGGATTATGGAATATGCGTTTAATTATGCTAAAGAAAATGACCGTAAAAAAGTCACGGTCTGTCATAAAGCCAATATTCTTAAATTTACCTCAGGGCTGTTTTTAGAAGTGGCAAGAGAAGTAGCGCAAAATTATCCTGATATTGAGTTTGAAGAGCAAATTGTTGATGCTAGTTGTATGCATCTAATTATGCACCCTGAAAAATTTGATGTCATCGTCACTACGAATATGTTTGGTGATATATTATCGGATTTAACGGCAGGCTTAGTCGGTGGTTTAGGCTTGATTCCTGGGGCTAATATTGGTAAAGACGCGGCACTTTTTGAAGCCGTACATGGCAGTGCCCCTGATATTGCAGATAAAAATATCGCGAACCCCACAGCCGTTATTATGGCAGGGGTTATGATGTTAAATCATTTAGGTGAGACGGCGGCAGCGACTAAAATTCAAACAGCGGTTGAAAAAGTAATTGATGAAGGTAAATTTGTAACCCCTGATTTAAACCCAAATTCTAAAGTAGGCACCACTGAAATGGGAAATGCAATTATTGAAATGATGGGATAATAGCAAAAAATTAAGTAACGCAGGGACGCATACTTAATTTTTAATTGTACGATTAAATGTTAACAGCACAGACTATTTTTAAATTGAGAGGACGTTCATAATGTTTGGTCAAAAACAATCGTTTAAATTCGGGTTTATTGGGCTACTTATCCTTTTATTACCAGTATTATGTCTAGGGAAAGGGGATTCAGAAAAAAATAAAAATAAAAATAAGGTGACTTCTTCAAAAGTCAAGGATAAAAAAACAAAGGTTGCTAAAACAAAAAATAAAAAATCGACTGAAATTAATATTACCGAATCCTT
This sequence comes from Methylococcales bacterium, assembly GCA_023146575.1. Lineage (GTDB taxonomy): Bacteria > Pseudomonadota > Gammaproteobacteria > Methylococcales > Methylomonadaceae > WTBX01. The sequence continues at coordinate 2,342 of JAGLBU010000077.1, read as the reverse complement.
ACGAGAACATCGTGCCGTCACCAAAAAATTTCCCAATAAAGAAGATGGCTGGAATAAGTTAGGTTTATTATTGGAACGATTAGGCGATGCTCCACGCGCAATTGATGCTTATAATAAGGCACTCATACTGGCAAAAAAACATAAAAATAAAAAATTTATTGTAATTGTTTATGGAAACTTAGGTAATATTCATCATTCGCATGGAAAATTAGATCAAGCGATTGAGTTTTATCAAAAGTCCTTAAATATCAGTCAAAAAATGGGCAATAGTCAAATTGTTGCTAATACTTACAGTCGTTTTGGAACTATTTATAAGTCACAAGGAAAGTTAGACAAAGCACTCAAATTTTATCAAAAATCCTTGAAAATTGAAAAAATGTTGAATCACAAAGAAGGAATGGCGAATGACTATGCCAACATAGGTCTGATTTTTAATTTAAAAGGTCAAAAAAAGAAAGCCAAACAATCTTGGAATTTGAGTTTAAAGTTATTCAAAGCACTTAAAAGCCCGAATGTTGGCAAAGTTCAGGGGTTATTGAAGGGGCTGTAAGCTATTGAGATTCTTTAAATAACTATTATTTTATTGAATTGAGAAGGGAAAATAACAATTCGAGTTACTTACGTTTAAAAATACGTTATCATAGACTTATGTGGGCTGATTTAAAATTTAAGCACCCCTCATTCTTTTAACCTTATCCATATTATTGAAAGGAAATTACATGACTACAACAAAAATCCTTGCGGCAAGTTTCATTAGTTTAGCGCTATTATCTGGCTGTGAAGATCAGAAGAAAGCGGATACAAGTGGTTCAAGTTCAGCTGATACATCAAGCACTTCAAGTACGACTGATACAACTGATACCTCAGCTACAAGTTCACTAACCTCTGCACTTGATAGTGCAACTTCTGCGGTTAAAGATACAGCGGGCGCGGCCACAACGGCTGTGACTGACGTTGCAGATACAGCAACTACTGCGGTAACAGACGTTGCAGATACTGCGGCAACAGCAATTAAAGATACAGCAGTAAAAGCAGCAGATACAGCAACAAAAGCAGCAGACTCTGCAACAACTGCAGTAAAAGATACTGCGGACGCGGCAACAACAGCTGCAAAAGATGCGGTAGATTCTACAAAAACAACCGCAACTGATGCAAAAGATGCGGTGACTACTGCAGCAACTGATGCTGTTGATGCTACTTCAGAAACAGCTAAAGATGCAAAAGATGCGGCGGTTAAAGCGGTAGATTCTGCAACAGAAACTGAAGCTAAATAAGTTTATTATTTAGACAGAATAATGAAACCGATATTTCTTTTTAGGAGTATCGGTTTTTTTTCGGCTAAAGTTTAGGATTTATTTTCGTTTAGGGACAGAATTAACAAACAGAGAGCTTTCAACAAATTGTGAACGGTGTTTATACTTTAATGCCTTGGCTTTACTTGGGATAGATTGAGGCGCATCGCCTAAATAAATATTAATCCCCAGCATTAAATAATCAACATCATTACTCCCCATCGCACCATCAATAAAAAACGTTGAGTTTCGAGGAAAGACTTGAAAGGGTAGGGTAAGCATTTCCGTAAACGCATAAAGCAACGGGTTATTATGCTGTCTGTGTGCATAATTTTTAAAATAATCGACAACATCACGGGTTTGAATTTCCACCCCTAAACTACCGACAATATAACCACTATAACCGTGTAAACCTGCCTTAATCGCAAATACATCCGCTAATTCACCATAATTTTCAGGGTCTAAATTAAAACTTGGATACCATGTTGTTAACACACTGCCATATAAACTAGATATTTCAGTTCCTACTTGATAACCGCCCTCTAAACGTAAAGTCCAATCAGGATGTAACTTATATAATTCAGTTTCTAAACCATAGCGTAAATCATAATCCCCTGCGCGGCTAATCCTTGCAATGGTTGCACCGATCATAAACTGATCTGGGTCACGCCAAAATAAATGCCCACCATAGTTGAAAGATGTATCACCATCAATCTTACCGCCACTAACATCTGCCTGAATACCAATGCGTTTCCACGGATAAATCACTACATTACCTTGAGGAATATAACTTGAATCACTGTTTAAAAATCCAAGCTCAGCGGTGGTGCGACTATAAGCGGGTAAAACATAATGCTCATCAATTAAATTAATTTCCTTACCAATCTCAACCGTTGTGGTGGCAAGCGTATGTAAGCCTGCAATATAACTGTTCATAGAATCAGGATTCGAGACACTTTCATAAGTCGTCAACATTAAATTAGCACGGTTTGCGACTAAATTTACCGTCCCAATTGCCTTGACCACCTTATTACGAATATCATCAAACTC
>JAGLBU010000076.1 GCA_023146575.1 Methylococcales bacterium | reverse complement strand
TGAAATTCAACAAATGGTCGAAAATATTCGCGTTCCTCAAGCAAAACCCAACTGATAATAAATGTGTTTTATTTACTATTTGAATATGTGAGATTCACTTTTTGAAAATGTCATGGTGCCATCTTCATTCACCTCTATCAGATGAAACAATAAACATTCTAATACCTAATACCACGCAATAATATGCTGTTTTAAATCTCTTTTATCAAAAGCTACCCACATATCAGCATAGTTTTTTTTGAGAACTGGATGCTGTAATGTGGGCGTAATTTCCGCTAAAGGCTCTAAAACAAAGGCATAACGTTCAATATCATCTCGAGGAATCTGTAAACCTTGTTGGTGAAAAATTAAATCTCCGTACAATACTAAATCTAAATCCAGCGTTCTGGCCGAAAATTTCTGACTATTTCGAGTTCGGCCATGCGCTAATTCAATTTCCCGCAATTGTTTTGCAATGGCAGTCACCTCTAATTGAGATTCAAAACCGACCAATACATTGTGAAAAATATCCCCTTTAAATCCCACTGCCTCTGATTCATAAAGACTTGACATAATCAGTTTACCAAAACATTTTTCCATTGCCATGATGCTTGATGGGATATTTTTTTGAGGATCAATATTACTGCCTATGCTGATATATCCGACTGGCATTAGTTTTTTTCACCTCGTTCAATAATAATTCCAACATCACTCGCACCGCGTATTGCGCCTTTTTTATTTAAGATAATTTTAACCCACGGGACATTGAATTCTGTGCGGATAATATTGGCAATTTCCTCGATCAACTTTTCCACCAAAAAAAACTTACTGGTTTCAACAAAGGAAATAATTCGTTTGGAAACGGCTTTATAATCCAAGGTATCGACAATTTCGTCGCTTTTGGCCGCAGGGGTTATATCATATGCCATCTGTATGTCTAATACGACGGTTTGTTTGGTTTCACGTTCCCAATCATAAATCCCAATAATGGTTTTAATTTCAAGCCCGCCTAAAAAGATAATATCCATTGAATGTTTCCAGTTAGAATAGTGGTTTAATTCGTCAATAAACATCCAGTATAAAGACTTGTGATGCCTATTTTCAAGAGGATTCGTTATGTTTGAATGGTTACTCATTCCTGTTGGCTATTTAACAGGTTCTATTTCCAGTGCCATTATCGTATGCCATTTAATGGGCTTACCCGACCCGCGTGGGGAAGGTTCAGGAAACCCTGGTGCGACCAATGTCGTTCGTATTGGTGGTAAAAAAGCAGGGGCAATAACACTCGCAGGCGATGCCTTAAAAGGCCTTATTCCCGTTTTAATCGCGAAACTATGGGGCGTTGATTCCCTTATTTTATCCTGCGTGGTCTTTGCCGCTTTTATCGGTCATTTATACCCTGTTTTTTTTAAATTTAAAGGGGGAAAAGGCGTTGCAACTTCATTTGGTGTGGCATTAGGGGTTAATGTGTTTTTAGGTTTAGGGATTTTTGCAACATGGTTATTTATTTATAAAATCAGCAAAATATCCTCGCTTTCAGCACTGGTATCGGCGGTTTTAACACCCTTTTATGTGTATTTTTTCTTAAATGATCTTAATTTAACCCTTGTTTTCAGTTTGACCTCGCTATTACTTTTACACCGCCATCAAAGTAATATCCACAAATTACTTGAAGGAACTGAACGCTAATATTAGCCAGAAGATGGGTTATTTTCAAGAGGCTTTGCTTAACGCGTTACAGCTTATTATTCAATTTGACGACCAAATTTATCAAATTGTCCTCACCTCGTTAAAAATTTCTTTTATTGCGACTTTTTTTGCCAGCTTAATTGGTGTTTTTTTAGGGATTTTAATCGCGATTAATCATTTTATAGGCAAACGATTATTACAGCATTTTTTAAATACCTTAATGGCAATGCCAACGGTGATGATCGGCTTGATTTTTTACGGGCTTTTTAGTCGACGAGGTGTATTAGGGGATTGGGGATTACTGTACACTGAAACGGCTGTAATGATTGGCGAAGCTTTTTTAATCACCCCTATTATCATGAATTTAACTCGTGTGGCAGTGGAATCAAGCGATAAACGGTTACTCGAAACCTTAAAAATATTAGGTGCAAAACCCTATCAACAATTCATACCACTCTTAAGCGAATTGCGCTTTAGTATTTTGGCGGCAGTCACCACAGGTTTTGGACGTGCGATTGGTGAAGTGGGTGCTGCAATGATGCTCGGTGGTAATATTCAAGGCGCAACTCGCACCATAACTACCGCCATTGCCTTAGAAACCAGCAAAGGTGATTTTGAGCGTGGACTAGCATTAGGGCTTTTATTATTACTGATTGCCTTTAGTCTTAATTTTTTATTATTTAGCTTAAAAACAAATGAATTTTAACGATTTTTCTTTATGATAAAATAGTCTGATTATTCAATGGGAGCAACAATGGAAGACTATTCGACATGGGAGATGCTGTTAGCAGGACTAATGGGCATTGGGATTATTTTTTGGATGAAACCAGGTATAAAAGAAACCTTAAAAAAATCCCAAGAAGCAAAATCGGATTGGATGGGCTTATTAGTCCCGATTGGTTTTGTGATTATGTTCGTGATTTTTTTAATCTCAATGGTTTAGCACATGACTGAAATTTTTGAAGAAACTGATGATGAAGGAATACCGTATGCGGTACGCCCTAATAAATCTGATATTAAACGCACGATTGCGAAAGTGCTAGAAATTGCCGAACAAATGACGGTATTATCGACTGAACAACTCAAGCGTTTTGAATTACCTGAAATATTGCATGCAACCATTTTGCAAGCGGCAAAAATGCCCCAGAAAACCGCACGCAAACGTGAAATGAAATTTATTACCGCACAATTACGAAAAATGGATTTAACGCCGATTGAAGAGCAGTTAGCACGTTATAATAGCACCAGTTTCCATGCGGTTCGGGAGCATCATCAAGCTGAAAAATGGCGCGATAAATTGGTTTTAACCGAGGACAATACCCTGTTAACGCAATTTTTAACACAATACCCCAAAGCGAATCCGCAACAGCTTAGGCAACTGCAACGGAATGCTAAAAAAGAGCGTTTGACTGAAAAACCGCCCAAATTTTCACGATTACTCTATAAATATCTTAAAAAATTATTTGAAGATAGGGATTAAGAGCTAACTAATTGCTTAATTGACGTGGATTTAACTAACAAGTGCGGGGTGTTGATTCTATAAAATGTCAATCATGCACAAAATTGAGACCCATATTACTCAATATTTTCCCAAAATTGTTGCCATCTTCCTTTAGACTGAACTAAAGCACGTAAAAACAAAACCACTCTCGCGCCTTTATTTTTCCAGCGCATACCAGAGCCACAAAGGCGTTGTTTAACGAGCGTTTTGCAAGCGGCTTCTGTTACGCCTGAACCGATCGGCAAGTTTTTTTCCAATTGGGTTGGATAATCCATCATCTGCTGATGGTTACTGAAATAAGTTTTTGCGGCGAGCAAGTTTTCTTTCACCGTTTTTGTTAAACTTGTTTTCTTGGCGAGTTTTTCTATTTCTGCTAACAATTTTTTCACGGTGTCTGGCTCATGTTTTAATTGCTTACAACGCTCAGATAACCAAGCCTCACGCTTCGGTTTATCGGTTTTTCCAGGATAAGCGGCATACGCAACATTTGCCAGATATTCGGTGACATGAAAAAATCCAGTAATTGTCGATACCTTGGATTATAAAGCCGTTTCCAAACGAATTATTTCCTTTGTTGAAACCAGTAAGTTTTTTTTGGTGGAAAAGTTGATCGAGGAAATTGCCAATATTATCCGCACAGAATTCAATGTCCCGTGGGTTAAAATCATCTTAAATAAAAAAGGCGCAATACGCGGTGCAAGTGATGTTGGAATTATTATCGAGCGAGGTGAAAAAAACTAATGCCAGTCGGATATATCAGCATAGGCAGTAATATTGATCCCCAAAAAAACATCCCTTCCAGCTTAGTTGCGATGGAAAAATATTTAAGTAAACTGATTATGTCAAGCCTTTATGAATCAGAGGCAGTGAGTTTTAAAGGGGATATTTTTCACAATGTATTGGTCGGTTTTGAATCTCAATTAGAGGTGACTGCCATGGCAAAACAATTGCGGGAAATTGAATTAGCGCATGGCCGAACTCGAAATAGTCAGAAATTTTCAGCCAGAACGCTGGATTTAGATTTGGTATTGTACGGAGATTTAATTTTTCACCAACAAGGTTTACAGATTCCTCGAGATGATATTGAACGTTATGCGTTTGTATTAGAGCCTTTAGCGGAAATTGCGCCCACATTACAGCATCCAGTTCTCAAAAAAAACTATGCTGAATATATGGGTAGCTTTTGATAAAAGAGATTTAAAACAGCACATTATTGCGTGGTATTAGGCTCCTTTCGTCCTGAATCATACCGAAAAATGGGTTTGTATTGGGTCTCTTTATCAAAGTCTTCCCATGGGTAAGTAGGCTCTAAAATAGGTTGAGTTGGAAACAGCATGGTGGTGGCATCGGTAATCCCTGCCCCCATGCGTCCCATCATATGCAATAAACCTTTAATCGTGCCACCCGTCAAACCAAACAATAAATTACTTTCATTGGTGGTATTGATAATATTTTTAGGCACTTCAAGAATCGCCGTTCCAATATTTGTAAAGCCATTTGCCGCTTTTCGACCAACAATTTGACTATAAGAACGTTCACGAATATTTTGCGAGTATGAGCTAGTATTATCGCCCTCATAAGCCTGGACGGTAGGCGATATCAATATTATTGAGGCGGCATATAAAAGGCTAAAAAACAGAATTTTTTTCATAATATTTTTTTAATTTTCTATTTTTTCATTTCATCAGCAAGTTCATTGAACGCTTCAATCCGAGCTTTACCCATATTGACTATATCAAGCCCAGTATCAATCACCATTTTGCCTAAATTTGGGATTTTATACGCAGTAAAACAAAGATAACCGACCGCAGGAATCGCAACAAAAGCGGCGATCAAACTTCCTATACCTAACAGCCCTAAAAATTTAATCACAAGGGAAACAATCTCTAAAGGCAATAGCACTATGACTGAAAAGTAAATTAAAACCGTAAAGGTAAAAATAACAAAAATAATAAACTGGAGTAATTTGACCAAAGCAACGTTGGTTTTTTTCATAATAATTTTTAGTGGTTTGCTGTTTAGAAAAATTAACGTTATAAATAAAACATCATAAAGTTAAGGTGTATAAAATAAATTTTGCGCTAATATTATAACGTATACTGTGTAAAAGTTTCTGTTTATCCCTTATCTTAACGCAAAAGAGCCGCCCTGTTGACGGCTCTTTAAGCACGATAAAAAAGTTAAGGGTTAAACTTCATTTCTTCGCTGGAAAAATTAAGCAAGCTGGGGTTGCCATTAACGAATTGAGCGCAAAATAATTCTCGCTTCACACGATTATCTTCTGCTAAGGTTAATCGTCCTGTAGCACCTGGGTAGGTAGCTGTTTTTAAAACGTTTAACTGACCAATTAAATTATACGCATCTATTCCAAGTGGTAATAAACGCAAATACAACGGTGATAAACCTTTCCAAAGCGATTGTAAGGATTTTTTACTTAATGCCCCCGAATAAACATCATCAAAAACCCACGGAATATCGCAAAAAGTAATGCCATTTAATTTTTCATCACGTTTTTTACTGACGGTTCCTTGATAGATATGGGAGGTTGCATAAATGGGCAAATCAGTAATACCTTTTTTATAGCGTAATTGAGGATTTAAACTACGCCCTTGCTTAGTATAAGCATTCATAAAAATTACATCAACCGTATTTTTACTGACTTCCTTTGCAACCACAGCAATAGTTTTACTAAAATTAGTTTTACTGGCATTGTAGGTTTGCATACTGGCTGTATTTGCTCCTAATCCTTGCCAATGACGCGCAAAATATTCCCCAATACGCTTACCCCGTTTTGATTTTGGCAATAACATTAAGGCATTTTTATAACCATCCTGAAAGGCTTTGTTTGCTACTTGTTCAGCATCATCAATAGGGCTTAAACCGAATTGATATAAGTTTTGAGCGGTTAAATTGTCCACATGATTTAACGCTAACACAGGAACGGTTAATTTTGTTCCTTTAGCCAGGTTTTTAACGTGGTCTTTATTTAAAGGTCCTATGACTAAGGTAGCCCCTTTTTTAACGACACTTCGATACAATTTAACAATATTACCTTTTTCGGTATCGTAATAAACAATTTTTGGCTGATTCGCATTTTTCTTTTTCGCAATATTAGCCGCGGCCTTAAAACCTCGTTTAATCACTTTAGCCGCTTCTGCATAACGACCTGATTTTGGTAAAAAAACCGCAATAGTTTGCGCAGGGAGGTCTTTTTTCTGATACTGTTTTTCATACGTTAACAGAAAATCTTCGGTGACAGGATGTAAAGGGTACGCTTTACGCCATACGGCTAATCGGCTGCCTAAATTACCTTTATTAAGCGTTATTGCATCAGTTAATGCAACCCAACCCTTTAATGATTTTGAAAACATTTCTTTTTGCTGATTTCGAATTTTTTTGGGAACAGCCGTTAACGTTTTTAAAATACGATTATAATGTGTATTACGTGCTTGAGCCGATTGCATATAAGGGTCTAAATTAATCAACGCCCTCACGCTGTTCATAGGGTCTTTTTGCGCGGAATACGTTGCGGCTAAGGTATTGTAATAAGCAAAACTTAACCGCTTTCCTAATGACAATGGTTTAACGGATTGTAAAAGATTTAAAGCTTTTGTCGCATTGCCTTTTGCCAAAAGAACCTGACCCTGTAACAATCTGAGATGATTTAATTGTAAGGAGGTTAATTCGGTAGGATTAATCGCATCAACATAAACTGCTCCTTGCGTGGTTTGCCCTGATGAAATAAGCGCATCAGCGGCTAATAATTGAAATTCACTGCGTTGATTGGTATTAAGATCGGCTAATTTGCGATAAATCGCCGCTGCTTGTTTGTTTTTACCTTGGTTCAATAAACGTTCAGCTCGATCAATCTCTGGTTGATGATAAGCCTTGGTTGCGACAGTACAGCCAGTGAAAAAAAATAAGCTAAAAATTAATAATAGTAAATATCGGTGTATCATAATAGTCTGTTTTATTTTTAGAGGAAAGGGAAACTAAATGTCAGATAGGTACGGTAGACTCTATGTTGTTGCAACCCCCATAGGCAATTTAGCCGATTTTAGCGATAGAGCAGTTGACACTTTACGCAATGTAGATCTTATTGCGGCTGAGGATACCCGCCATGTGAAAACCTTACTACAACATTATGCTATCACTACTCGCGTTATATCGCTACACCAACATAATGAAGAGCATATTGCACCAAGACTAATTGAAAAAATGCAACAAGGGCTTTTTATTGCTTTAGTTTCCGATGCAGGTACACCGTTGGTTAATGATCCTGGAATGCCCTTGGTTAAATTATCCCATGAACAAGGTATTACCGTTTCCCCCATTCCTGGTGCTTGTGCGTTAATTACCGCCCTGTCTGCGGCAGGACTACCCACAAATCGTTTTTGTTTTGAAGGTTTTTTACCTCGAACCTCCAGCGCACGAAAAACTTTTTTTACAGAGCAATTAAAAGAACCGCGCACATGGATTTTTTATGAATCCAGCCATCGGATTTTGGCCTGTCTTGACGATATGGCGAGTTTATTTCCAGCTGAAACAGAGGTCGTCATTGCACGAGAAATCACAAAACTTCACGAAGTAATTGTAAAAAGCCGCTTAGATAAGATACTGGAAGTGGTTACAAATGACCCTAATATGCAAAAAGGTGAATTTGTGGTGATGGTTGAAGGGACTAAAATTGATCAAGGAGATCAGGATTTAACCGAAGAGCAAATACAAATACTCAAGATTTTACTGAGTGAATGCTCAACAAAAACAGCGACATCAATTGCCGCTCAAATAACAGGGGTTCGTAAAAAAGTTTTTTATCAAGCCGCTTTAGCGTTAAAAAAACCCTAAAATTCTCCCACATTGCATGGGAGAAAATCATCTTTTTTTGATAAAAATTACTTAAGAATACTAATCGCTTTTAATAAATTCAACGCTTCATGAAGTGCGTAATCATTTAAGTCTTTATCTTTATCCGCTTTTTTATCCTGCTTGTTTTTATCCGCCTCTGGTGTTTTTTTCGTTTCTTTATCTGAGAATTCCTCAGCACTTTCTAAATGGCGAGATAAATCCGCTTCCTTAACAGGCTTATAGCTTGAGGGCTTTACCGATTCTAGTTTTAATTTCTTTAAAGCTACGTCAGGTTTAATTCCTTCTGCTTGAATAGAACGACCCAGTGGTGTGAAATAGCGCGCGGTTGTTAGTTTTATCGCGGCACCATTTGAAGTGGGTAAAATAGTTTGAACTGAACCTTTACCAAACGATTTTTCACCCATAATCACAGCGCGTTTATGGTCTTGCAACGCTCCAGAAACAATTTCAGAAGCAGAGGCTGAGCCTGCGTTTATCAAAACCACTAACGGTGCACCATTAATTTTATCGCCCGCTTCGGCATTGAAACTAATTTTTGAATTTTTAATCCGCCCTTCGGTATAAACAATCAATCCTTTTTCAAGAAATGCATCACTAACACCAACCGCTGAACGTAACAAGCCACCAGGATTGTTTCTTAAATCTAATACCAAACCTTTTAGAGCATTTTTATTTTCCTTGGCCAATTCATCAATCGCTTCTAATAAATTTTTAGTCGTTTTAGATTGAAAACTACTAATACGCACATAGCCATAGTTTTTTTCAAGCAAGCGTGATTTCACACTTTTAACCCGAATAATAGCCCGTTTCAGCACCATAATAAGCGGTGCATCTGC
>JAGLBU010000075.1 GCA_023146575.1 Methylococcales bacterium | reverse complement strand
TCCGTTGGGCTTTTTCAACTTCAGAGGTAGGAGGGGTAAACACCTCATTTGCTAACGAAATTTGTGAGGGGTGGATCGCCCATTTTCCTTCACAGCCTAACGCTGCCGCCCGTCTTGCGCCGTCTTTATAACCTTCAGGGTCTTTAATATCCCCAAAAGGCCCATCAATAGGTCGTAAACCATAAGCACGACACGCCACAATCATTCGACTTAGGGCAAAATGCCATTGATCTCCAGGGTAATCAGGATTTAATCCCCCAATATTAGTGGTTCTGGCGCGATTACTGGCGGCATAATCGGCCACCCCAAAATGCAAGGCTTCTAATCGTCCGCCTAACGCCCCTTGTTTGGCAATATCTTCAACATTTGCCATTCCTAAGGCGGTTTCAATCAAGGCTTCAATCCCAATTTTATTTTTTAACCCTTGTTGCATTTCCAATTGGTTCAGCATGGATTCCACCATATAAACATCGGCATAAACCCCTACTTTAGGAATTAAAATGGTTTTTAATTTACCCCCACATTGCTCAACCAAATCAACCACATCACGCACCATATATTGCGTGTCTAAGCCATTAATTCGTACAGAAATCGTAATGCCATGACCTTCCCAATCAAGTTCGTTAATGGCTTTAATGACATTTTTACGTGCTTGTAATTTATCATCGGGGGCAACCGCATCTTCTAAATCTAGGAAGATAAAATCGACCCCACTTTTTAAGGCTTTTTCAAAAAAGGCAGGGTTTGATCCTGGGACGGCAAGCTCACAACGTTGTACGCGTTGAGCGCTCGGCTCATATAAGGTATGACTCATGATTGATAGTTTCTGTATAGGTTAAGTGAGGACGGTTGTATTTTATGAAGAAGTCAATTCTTTAAAAAATTAGCCTTCCATTATACAGTCTAAATTTAGGGATGCGTGTCTAAATAAATATTTCTTTAATGGTATTATGAGGGGGTTTTCTATGGATAAATCAGGTCTACGTTGGTTTTTTCTCTTTCGATAATCGCTTGTGATAATTCATTAATATCGTCCATAATCCATGTAGGCTGATAATAAACATCCATCAAATCTTCACGAGAGGAAATCCCTGTCAAAACCATCACACTACGGATGCCCGCTCGAACAGCGCCTAAAATATCCGTATTTAACCGATCCCCTATTGCAATCGTGTTAACAGTCTCTTTACCCAATAGTTTTAAAGCGTATTCATACATAAAAACTTCAGGTTTTCCAAGGCATTGGGCTTTTATACCATCGGTTGCAACTTCGAGAGCCGCTAATATTGTGCCATTTCCAGGGACGATTCCGCGTTCAGTTGGTAAGGTGCTATCACCATTGGTTGCGATAAAACGCGCCCCTGCTCGTAAGGTCAGCGTTGCAGTGGCAAGCTTTTCCCATTTTAATTGTCGATCTAAACCACAGACGACAATATCCGCATCAGGTGATTCATGGGTTTCTTTTAAGCGATAACCTTTTTCTAGTAAAGCAACTTTTAAGCCCTGTTCGCCAATCATGAAAATGCTATTGGATTCAGGAGGGTAATGCTCGGCTAAATAAGCCGCCGTCACCATGCTAGAGGTTAATATTTCTTCCTCCTTAATCTCAACATTCATTGATTTTAACTTCCGAGCATAATCAAGTGCAGAAAGGGTGGAATTATTAGTGGCTAAAATAAAAGGCAGAGATTGTTCACGCAGGGTCTTAAAAAAATGATTCAAGCCAGTCATAGGGGTATCGCCCTGCCATAAAACGCCATCCATATCAATAATCAGTGCTTCAATCTTTGTAAACTTTTTAGTCATGTATTATCCCCAACGTAAATTTGCAGTGTGAACGGGGGCATCCCATAATAAAAGTAACGCCTCGTCCAAACAAGTAACAGTTATTGAACAGCCTGCCATATCTAATGAAGTGGTGTAATTGCCCACTAAAGATCGAACAACCTTAATCCCTCGTATCGCTAAAAATTGTGAGGCTATTTCGTACACTAAGTACAACTCCATCGAAGGCGTTGCACCAAAACCGTTGACATGTAACAACACTGATTGCTCAGCTGAACATTTTAAGTCCTCACAAATCGTGGTCATTAATTGCGCAACAATACTATTCGCATCGGTTAACGGTTGGGTTTTACAACCATGCTCCCCATGAATACCGACCCCCATTTCAATTTCATCATCGGCTAATTTAAAAGTGGGTTTTCCTAAGGCTGGAACCGTGCAACTGCTTAATGCCACGCCCATAGAGGCAGTCGCCTCATTTACCTTATCGCCTAAAGCTTTACAAGTAGCTAAATCTGCGCCTTTTTCAGCCGCCGCACCGACTATTTTTTCCACGATCAATGTACCTGCAACCCCTCGTCGACCAGCGCTGTGATCCTTAGGCAAAGATACATCATCACAGACTAAAACACTGGCATTTTCACAGTCCAGCATTTCAGCGGCGATTTCAAAATTCATCACATCGCCTGCATAATTTTTGACAATAAATAACACCCCTGCACCATTTTCAACACAATTAGCGGCGGCTTCCATTTGAAAAGGGGTAGGCGAGGTAAAAATTTCACCAGAACAAGCCGCATCAAGCATCCCCATACCAACAAATCCTGCGTGTAAGGGTTCATGCCCTGTACCGCCGCCTGAAATAATCGCAACTTTAGGTTTCTCAGAGCCATTTAAGCGCGTAATAACCTTTTGCTCAGCATCATAATTAAGGATGTTGGCATGTGCTTTAGAAAATCCTGCGAGACTTTCCGCTAATAAAGTTTCAGGACGATTTATAAATTTTTTCATCACATATTTACTCGTTTAGGATTAATGACAGAGGCTATTTATAGCATCAATATCAAGTAGATTCCCTAAGCGAGTCCTCAAAAGTCGAAAATTATTTTACACAGATAAAACTTCAGCTCAGTTGCAGAGTCATAAACTAAACTTATTGTGCTTTAACAACTCAATCACCTCTCTTAAGTAACTTATTTCAAGCTCTTTATGGGTTAAGGATTCTTGTTGAAGTTTTGTGACTAATTGTAGACTTTTTAATTTAAGGTTAATATCTAACAAAGCACTTCTTTTATTTAATTTAGGTTCACATTCCTCCCCATTTTTTTTATCATTGATGACCTTTATCTTAGTATCACCCTCTGTAAATAATTCCAACATTTCCAGCCCTAAAATATCAGCTATCTTTTTGAGGTTAGGGTTGTAAACACGAGTCTCTCCGCGCTCTATTTTGGCATAGCCATTGACAGACATCCCTAATTTTTCGGCCATATTCTTCTGTGACCAATGTCTCTTTTTTCGTGCCGAGCTTAGTTTTTCATGGATATTCATAAGGACCAACATTTGTAAGGGTTTTTAAAATAACTTTATATATAATATAAGATATATATAACTTTTTATAACTACTACTTAGTATATGTAAAACCTTGTAATAGTGTTATTTTTTAAATAAATTAAGTGTGACTTATATCATATAAATGTGAGCTTGGGTGGAAAAAAGTTTTTTAAATGTAAAAAAACACCTAATTTTGGCTTTTACACTATTATCAAAAAAACCTACTATTTGAAAGAGATCCCTCATTTTTTTAGCTTGTAAGTACACACAATAGTACTCTAGGGAAAATAATAGGGTTGGTTATGAAATTTTTACAGGGTTTGATGTACTTATGGCAGATTATGCCAAGACAATCGGTATTAAAAATACTTGACTTTAGGGCATATACGAAAAAAGTATCGTTATTTGTGATTTGAAAATGACAGTTCAACCAATAGCTTCAATTATTCTTCCTTCGCACTTTGTCCACTGAATCACCAATAAATGCTTAAAGTCATCTACCATTTACACATCCTATATATTTCAACAAGGTTTTCAGGAAATGACGCACCATAAATCCCTTATCTTACCCGTTATTATTGTCAGTTTATTATTCTCACACTCTGCAATTGCTAAAAAAGATTATCGCCAATCAATGAGAGATTTTGTAATCTCTCTTTCTAAAGATGCTAAAAAACACCGCCCTAATTTTATTATTATTCCTCAAAATGGACAAGAACTCATCACAAGTACAGGTGATGCGAATGGAAAATTACAAACAGAATATCTAAACGCGATTGATGCTACAGGTCGGGAAAGTATGTTTTATGGCTATCACCAAGATAATCAAAAAACACCTGTTGAAGAACGTGAATTTTTACGAAAACTTTCCTTATTAAATAAAAATAATAATGTGCCTGTATTAGCAACTGATTATTGTGCTTCAAAAACTAAGATGGATGATTCTTATACGATTAATCAAAAAAATGGCTTTATTTCATTTGCAGCACCCAAACGAAATTTAACGGTTATTCCAAATTATCCTGCCAAAATTCATAACGAAAATACAAGTGATATTACTCAAATATCCCAAGCTAAAAACTTTTTATATTTAATTAATGGCGATGCTTACCCTAGTAAAGCTACCTTTATAAAAGCAGTTGTAAAAACGAATTACGATGTCATTATTATGGACCTATTTCATAATGAACAGGTTTTTACACAAAAGGATATTAACCGTTTAAAAATAAAAGATAATGGTGGCAAACGATTGCTGATTGCTTATATGAGCATTGGTGAAGCGGAAGATTACCGTTATTATTGGCAAAAAAAATGGCGTTCTCACAAACCTAAATGGTTAGAAGCTGAAAACCCAGATTGGGCAGGAAACTACAAAGTAAAATATTGGGGTTCAGGTTGGCAATCCATTATTTTTGGGCATAAAAATTCATATTTAAACAAAATAATCAGCGCAGGTTTTGATGGGGCTTATTTAGATATTATTGACGGGTTTGAATATTTTGAGGAACAATAAAATTGTTTTAATCATCAAGTCCTGATA
>JAGLBU010000074.1 GCA_023146575.1 Methylococcales bacterium | reverse complement strand
CCCTGATAAATACAAGCCTGCTTCCCCTTGAATCAATTGATCTTCCTCGCAAAACTCTTCACGGTCAGGTGCGTACAACAAAAAAGGTGCGGGTAAAACCTGAATATTCAATTCATTTTGATACAGCGCGACCAATTGCTGAGAAGCTTTAGTGTCGTAAAATAGCTCTCCTTGTCGATTACGACCAGGTCCTGCGTGATCTCTGCCGACAATAAAATGACTAAAACCATAATTTTGGCGAATAATCGTTTGCCATAAGGCTTCTTTAGGGCCTGCCATACGCATCGCCAAAGGTATTAAACTTAAAAAAGCTGAATTTTTTGGATAATGACTTAGAACTTTTTTATAACAACGTACACGGCTGTAATGATCTATATCACCAGGTTTTGTCATTCCAACAGCGCTATGAATCACAAAATTTGCATGATGTTTTGCCATTAACCGTTTAATCATCATGACATGCGGACGATGCATCGGGTTGCGAGTTTGAAACGCAATGACCTTCTCCCAACTCATGTTTTTAAAATGCGCTCGTAATTGACGAGGGGATTGTCGGTAATGTTGAAAATCGTAGTGTGACGGACGCGTAATAGCGGTAATTCGCCCCCCAAGATAAATATTATTCGACTGATTCAATAAATAATCAACCCCTGGATGTGCTTGATCCGTGGTAGTGAAATACAGCTCGGCTTCTTGTTGTTTATCCGCCTGCCAACAATCATTAATTTCCATATTGGCAATTAAAACACCCTCTGTGTCTCTTAAAGCAATAACGTCACCTATCGTCAGTGTTTCTGCAAAGGCTTCTGTCACATCTAAGGTAATCGGCGTTGGCCATAAAATACCTGTTGTTAAGCGCATTTTTGTTAAAACAGACTCATAATCAGCTTGGGATAAAAAACCTGTTAACGGTGAAAAAGCCCCGTTTGCTAATAATTCAACATCACATAGCTGTCGTTTTGATAATGTCCAGCTGGGGGCTTCTTTGGTTTTTTCTATTTCGTTGGCGAGGTTGGATTTATCGGCGTATAAATTAAGTAAAGTACCACCGTGTGCGCTGATTGTCATAGTCTTATTATTGTGTAATTAAAAACCCCATATTTGGGGAATGAGCCATAGTGCCACTGTAGCCGTGAGTAAACTTAAAGGAATGCCCAGTTTTAAATAATCCGAAAATTGATAACCACCAGGTCCGTAAACCATTAAATTGGTTTGATAGCCAATTGGGGTGATAAAGCTTGCTGAGGCGGAAATCATCACAGCGACCGCAAAGGGTATTGGGCTTACCGATAAGGTTTCCGCACCATTTAAGGCAATAGGAAGCATTATAATCGCGGCAGCATTGTTGGTGATGATTTCGGTTAAAATAGTCGTCGTCAAATAGATAAAAATAAGTAAAAACCACGGATTGTTTTGCGACAGGCTCAATGCTTGATTGGCCAATAAGGTTGCGAGTCCGACTTTTTGAACCGCAGCGCCCAGTCCAAAAGCACAAGCAATTACAATTAACACCGAATAATTAATATCGTCCTTAGCATTTTCAAAAGTTAAACACCCGCTTAATAACAGTGCGCCCGTCGCGAGTAACGCCGCTTGTAATAACGTCATCATACCTGTGATGGTGATGGTCAGCATTAAAACCATAATGATAATGGCTCTTGGGGCATGAGTATGGCGGACAGGGGCAGAGTTTTCTAAACGGCTGATGAGTAAAAAATCACGATTATTACGGTATTTAAATAAAAAACCTTTCGCCGCCTCGATGAGTAAAGTATCGCCTGCTTGGATGCAAATATTGCCAAGTTTTCCTTGAATCCTCTGACCATTGCGCGCGACCGATAAAACCACAGCATTGTAGCGATGTCGAAAACGGGATTTACGAAGTGTAATACCGACTAAGGGCGATTCGGCTGAAACCACCGCTTCAAATAAACGTCGCTCCTGTTGTTGATCATCTAATTTAAAAATTTGTTTACTGGCGATACTTAAGCCTTTAATACGGCGTAATTCCAGAACAGACTCGACTGCCCCTGCAAAAATTAAATGATCACCAACTTCTATTTGTGTGTCAGGGGAAATTACGGGAAATAATTGTTTGCCCCGAATAATTTCGACTAAAAAAAGGCTGTCTAAATTTCTAAGTCCTGCGTCGCTAATACTTTGGCCTGCAAGCTCACAATTTTCTTCAACGGTCATTTCTAATAAATATTCACGGACATTTTGGAATTGTTCCGTGGTTCCCATACGATCAGGAAGAATTTTTTGACCAATGGTTAATAAATACACGCAACCGACAATACTAATGGGTATACCAACAGCGGATAATTCAAATAAACTAAAGCCTTTAAAACCCGCTTGACGCATCAAGCCATCAATGACTAAATTAGTACTCGTGCCGATTAGAGTACAAGTTCCGCCTAATATGGACATATAACTAAGCGGCAGTAAAAACCGTGAGGCTTTAAACCCTGAGCGCCTACACCAGTTTTGTACGGCGGTGGTAAACATCGCGACTACAGGGCTGTTATTAATAAAGGCACTCATAGCAGCGGCAGGGATTAACAAACGTATTAAGGCGATGGATTGGTTTTGAGGTTTGCCTAATAATAGGCGACTCAACCATGCGACCGTGCCTGTTTCTCGTAATCCTGCCACTACCACATACAAAATTGCAATCGTAAACATTCCTGCATTTGAAAAACCAATCAAGGCTTCAACGGGCGTTAAAATACCTGAAACCAGTAAAAAGCTTAACGCCGACATCAAGACAATATGGGCAGGGTAACGATTACTAGCAAGAAAGGTTAACGTCGCCAGCAGTAACGCGCTGACTAAATAAAGATCAACCAAGGGGCAGTGCACCTGATCTCAATATTTTTTTAGCATCTTTGCCTGTGCTGGAACGGGTTGTGCCTAATGGACTGTCTATCCAAACAATTGCCCCTGTAGGACAACGCTCTATTGGCGTTTGATCAACCTTAAAATCGGCATATTTTTCAAAATTAATGACGGCTAAATTATTTTTAATTTCAATTAAACCCTCAGGGGCATCTTTCACACAACGCTCACAGGCGGTGCAGGCAACTTCACACTCTTCTTCGGCTTGATCGCCTTCGGCAAGGCTTTTACAAGCAACAAATAATTGATGACTCACAGGTTGTAATGAAAATAAATCTTTAGGGCAAATCACAATACAATCATTACAAGCGGTGCATTTATCTTCATTGACAATCGGGAGGCCGTGTTCATCCATATGAATGGCATCAAAATCACAGACATCAGCGCAATCGGCTAATCCTAAGCAACCCCAATTACAACCTTTGCCGCCCCCGCCAACCGCCGCCGCCGCCTGACACGATGCCATGCCTTCATATTTTGCACGGATTTTAGCGACATGAGTTCCACCCGCACAGGCTAAACGTGCGACAACTTTTTCATGATCGCCCATATTAATGCCCATGAAATCGGCAATTTCAGCATTGCCTTCAGGGCTATTCACCGTACATGAGGCAGGATTTTTAGCGCCACTGACGACAGCTTCTGCAAATGGGCGACAACCAGGCGTACCACAGGCGCCGCATTGCGCTTGAGGCAACATATCATCCACCGCTTCAATACGAGGGTCTTCAAACACGAATAATTTTTTATTGGCAAAGGCTAAAATGGCGGCGAGAATAATGCCGAGTACGATCATAAATAAAGCGGCTGTTCCAATACTGGCTAGCATACAAAGACTCTCTGAAAGAATTTAAATGGACTTGAACAATAATGCTATTATTACCGATTATTTAGCGTTAGGCATAATGTGTCGATATTTTTTAAAGTGATAAGGTTTTAAAATGAATGAAATAATGTCCACGGGTGTGGAGATAATGTTAGTTGGAATGGGAAGTGTTTTTTCATTTTTAGCCATGCTCATTGTGGCAGTCAACATAATGGCATCGACTATTCAGCGTTTTTTCCCTGAAAAAAAAACTGAACCCGCACCAAAAAATAACGCTGAAACCGTGATAGACACAAAAGTTATTGCGGCGGTGACCGCAGCAGTGCATCAGTATCGTTTAAAATAGACCGAATATTGGGTGCCGTGTGATCATGGACACATTCCTAAAAGGAGTTATGCTCTCTACAGAGCAAGAGACAATCTACCATATAGAATTAATAAAAAACGGTAAAAATGAAATTAGTCATTGATGTGCAATATGATGGCACTAAAGCAGTTGTCGCAGGGATAATTTTTTCAAATTGGACATCAAATTCTATCCACGAAACAATCCTTACGCCTGTATCAAATGTTAAACCTTACCAAGCAGGGGCATTTTATAAGCGTGAATTACCTTGTATTTTAAAATTACTTGAAAAAATAAGGTTACCATTAGAGCTGATTATCATAGATGGTTTTGTGGTCTTAGGGAGTGATAATACCGATGGTCTTGGTATGTATTTATATAACGCATTGCATCAAAAAACTCCTATTATTGGTGTGGCTAAAAAAGCATTCGTTAATACCCCAGTAGATTATGAAATTTATCGTGGTGATAGTAAAAAACCACTTTATGTGACGGCCATAGGCATTGATATTTCAGAAGCAAAAGCGCATATTACAACCATGCATGGAAAACACAGAATCCCAAGTCTCCTCAAAAAAGTCGATCAGTTTTGTCGAGGCATCAACACAAGCGAAATATTATGAGACAAGAGCAAGGGTTAGCCGATCTAATACAAGGGACTGAACAAAGACTTACCGCCTCAATTTTATCCACATTATTATTAGAAGATTTACGTGATTGCCATTGTTTTATTTTTGGAAAAATCACTGATAAAACCCCTATTTTACTCGCCGAATTACGTCTTATACCTGAGAGTTTGAACTATGAGTGCTTTGATAAACGCCTTGATTTTAGAGTTGCAGGGGTTATTCAAGATAATGGTGTCCCCTTAACGTATAAAGTACAAGGTCAACGCTATGGCTTTCATGGAAGATGCTCAACTATTCCACGCGTTTGTGGTGTTGATTTGTACCTAAATGACAGTTATACCGAAAAAGAAGGTGATATTATTCAACAACGTTTTTCAATTTTCACTAAAAAATTATTAACGTGCTTACCAAAAACACACTGAATATACCCTCAGTTACACTCTGAATTCGAGAAGGTTCAAAAGCCTTTATTTTTCATTTTTGGAAGCGAATGAGTTACCAATTATCTTTAAACGTAGGGTCTGAAATGCCAGGAATACTGGGTAAGTCACCGCGCCCTTTGCCCACTTTGAGTTGTGCTTTCATGCCTTTTTCCATGTGTTGAGCAATATCACAATGAACCAAATAGGTAAAATGGCTATTAGGAACAATAAACGTGCCTGTTTTAGTGCCAGAGCCATTTAGTTCTATATGAAACATGCCTTGTGGGTATAAATATTTTGGGAGTCCATGTATCATCCATTGATGGCGAATTTCATCTTTATTGGTAAATTCTACCGTCACGCGGCTACAAGGTTTCACCTGCCATTGGTGCTGGTCTAAACCAAATACCGTTCCAGCGTATTTTTCAGCAAAACGTGTACCTGTGGTGACTTTAATCGTGACATCTTCTGAAATTTTAGGACAATCCTTGGGTAGTTTATCTTTATTTTCATTCATCACCATGCCTGATTTATCCATTTGCATTGCCATCATATGGTGTTGATGAGGGTTTTCTTCTGCGTTAATAGGATAAGAAAGTACACTTAAAGCAATCGTGGTATACAAGACAAGGGCGTTTAATTTCATGATTTAGCCTTTATTTTTTTTCGAGCAAACAGCGCAGTGACGATTAATAAAAGAATTTGTAGTGATAAAATTCCAAGCTGAGTCATGTCCATTCCGCTCTTGTCTTCAACTGATTCGTTCGTTTTTGACTGGCTCAAATTACCATAAAATTTATATTTATCTGAGAGATTCCAAATAGGGTATTTTTTTTGATAAAACTCTTTGGTAAAAAAAGGGCTGACATCAATGCCTTGTAATTTTGGCATTCCGTTTTCACCTAAAAATGATTCAAAAACCACGCTACTAATATGTCCACCAGGGTAAACACCATTAGTGGTGACGGCTTTTTCATTATGATCGTGATATGTCCAGATACCTTCGCCCATATTATTTAAGCCATCATTATGCGCGTAGAGTTCTAAATCGGTTCGTTGAGCGGCGGCTAAGTTAAAAACATCGCGTTGAATCCGTGCTTCAGGTTTTAATTCGACCCCATCTAAATGGGTGGCTGTGGGTTTAAAACCGTGCATGTGCAAGGCAACGGTTTCATCGCCTGCATTAAACACGCGGAGTTTTATTTTTTCTTCAGGTTTAATGACGATTAAAGAATCTCGTAACGTATAAGGAAAAGAAAGACCGTTTAGAATAAAATAATTAGAGTCACTTGTCGTGATGTTGTAATCTCGATTAAAGGCTTTGGCTAAGAGGCGTGAATCATTGCCTTGTTGGATGATTTCATGCAATTCTTTATCTAAGTTTTGGTATTGTAAATCGTGTTCTTGGCTGTATTTTTCTTTCACTGCGACGGAAGAATGCCTCACGAATCCTGCGCCTATATTAAACGTTTGCACCCAATTATTTGGACGATTTTCTTCAACAATAAACATACCGATTAAGCCCATTGCAATATGGGTATGCGCCTGCACATGGCAGTGATAAATCATCGTACCCGTTTGCCGTGGGGTTAATTCATACGAAAACTGCTGACCTGCAGTAACCAGCTTATTGCTGGTTTGAGGAACGCCATCATTACCCGTGCCATCACGTTTTTGAAAAGGATGATCGACCCCATGAAAATGAATGCTGTGTGGAAAATAGTGGCTGTTTTCAAGGGTGACAATAATTTTATCGCCTTGCTCTACTCGTATAGAGGGTGAAGGTAGGCGTAATAATGGGTTGGCAATTGTACTGGCAAAACTTGTCGTTGACATACCTCGACTTTTTGGTGCAAATGCCCAAAAACCTGGTTGAATCCCTGGTGCGATGTTATAGGTAGCTATTGGGTCTTTGATGTCAGGGGAAAAGCCATTAAGTTCGATAACTTCAAGGCGAATATGGATTTCATCAGGATCACCATCGCCATCAAGGTCATTTTTTTTAATTAAAAAATCTTCCGATAACCGTGTTTGCATTAAGGTTGCCATCGAAACGTTGTTAACACCTTTCACAAAAGTGGCAATATTATAAGGGTTATCAGGTGCGCAGACAGGGGCAGCGGCAATAGCGACTGATTCAATAACGTGTGCTTCTCGCCATTTTGGGTCAACAGTATCAGGGCAGAAAGGCTCAATTTTTCCTAAAAACGTTTCTTCGGTGGCAGGCGGTTGGACGAGCGCGTATGCAATGGGGAGATTAAAACTTAAAAAAAACCCTAAAAAAACCTTAAGCTTTAGCATTTTATTTTATGGGGGCGGTGGGTCGGTATCATGAGAGGAATCACTACTGAATAAGTTGAAAAGGAAAGCAAAAACTTTTTTTATACTACTCCAGATTTTGGGTAATAGCCAGATCATCAGCCCTATTGAAAAGACTAATAAAATTAAAAATAAAACTGGATTGGTTAGGCAGACCCAAATACCGCCGATAACCGAAATATCCTCACCAACGGAGGCAGCCCAGTTACTAAAGGGTTCGGGGGAAGTGTTGATTAATAATCGTGATCCCGCTTTAGTAGCATGAGTACTGGTGGCTAAGCCGCCGCCTACAATACCTGCGGCCATTTCCATTGCAGGACTGACATCCCCTATGGCGGCGGCAGCTAATAACGCCCCTGCTGGAATGCGAATAAAGGTATGAATTCCGTCCCATGCACTATCAACCCCAGGTATTTTATCAGCAAAAAATTCAACGGCATACATTAAACCTGCGGCGACAATCACCAGTGGGTTAGCGACAATTTCAAGATCAGGTGGTAGATTGATTTGATCGTTATAAGATAGCAATCCGAGTGTGAGGATGGTTGCATAGAGATTAATACCACTCGCCCACGCTACGCCCATAGTGAGCGCGAGTGTGGTTGAGAGTTGTTCTAATCCTTCCATAAAAAACCTATGAGGAGATGTTTATTCAAAACTTGGGCGATAGGACTCGGCAACTTTTTCAGCTTCTTCAAAATCTAAAGTGCCTTCATAAATCGCACGGCCCGTGATTGCACCTATAATGCCTTCATCGCTTACCTTTCCTAAGGCATGTACATCATCCATGTTGGTAATACCGCCTGAGGCAATAACGGGGATATTGATGGCACGGGCAAGATTTAACGTTGCATCAATATTTACCCCTTGCATCATACCATCGCGGGAAATATCGGTATAAATAATCGCCTCAATCCCATTTGATTCAAACTGTTGCGCCAGATCAATAACATCATGGTGTGATAATTTTGACCAGCCATCAATAGCGACTTTGCCATCTTTAGCATCTAGACCAATAATAATATGTCCTGGAAATTCGACGCCAATATCTCGTACAAAATGAGGTGCATTAACTGCTTTTGTCCCGATAATGACGTATTGAACCCCCGCATTTAAATAGCCTTGGATGGTTTCTTCATCTCGAATGCCACCGCCTATTTGTACAGGGACATCAGGATAGGTTTCCACAATTTGGTGAATAATGTCGGCATTTTTAGGTTTGCCCGCAAACGCACCGTCTAAATCAACTAGATGAATGCGTTTCGCACCCGCTTTGACCCAACGTCCCGCAACGGCGACAGGGTCTTCTGAAAATATGGTGTTATCTTCCATTCGTCCTTGACGTAATCGTACACATTTTCCATCTTTTAAATCAATTGCAGGGATTAGTAGCATGATAAGTATTTTTTTAACTAAAGGTTATTGGGAAGTCGTAAAGGTCTTTCTGTTGATAAAATAAGAATAGTAATAAAATGTTTTTTTGCAAAAAAAGAGTCGTTTTTGATGTGCTTTTTTTATCGATTTTAAGGCGCTAAGGTATAACTTTGGCTATAATTTTTACCTGATTTACAGGCTTTTCGACTGGTAGGGGTTTCGCAAGAAGTATCGCTAAATTCAGCTTTTAAAACACCTTCGGTTTGTGGAATAAAATAAAAACGAAAATTAGGGTCAGCGCTAATGGCAATGTCAGTTTTTGCGGTTAAAACAGGTTTATCGTTAAACGTAATGGTGAGTTTATCCATAAAATGTGATTTTTTAATAAAGCGGGTGACTTGATCCATCTGCATCCCTGTTATATTTGGATGACTGATGAGAATCTGCGCTAAGGTTGGTTTGCCCATCGTTAGGTCTTTTCCAACTTTAAATTTCATTTTTCCGAGTCGTTTCATGGCTGTATCTAAATCGGCACCAATAGGGGCAGAACAACCGCCACTGGCTTTAACAAATTGTTTGCTCATGTGAAATTCGCCCGTGTTCATTTCAGCGATTGCGCGAATGTAGCTGTAAGTATTGACGCGGA
The DNA here is from genome assembly GCA_023146575.1 of Methylococcales bacterium. Lineage (GTDB taxonomy): Bacteria > Pseudomonadota > Gammaproteobacteria > Methylococcales > Methylomonadaceae > WTBX01. Next base: position 4,606 of record JAGLBU010000074.1, on the reverse strand, counting down.
TACGCATGGCTAAATCAGCTTTACCTGTTTCAGGGGTAAGTTCAAACTCGCCTACAAAGGGATAGGGGTTTTTATCCACAAACACAGTAATTTTTTTAATATATTTTTCTTTTGTTTGCTTGATTTTACTGATAATCTTTATCGGAACAAGCGCTGGGTCTTCGGCTCGATAAGGGGTTTTTAATTCAATAACGTCGTTGGATTCTTGAATATTTTTACCCGAGAAGTAGTTTTTTTTCAACTGGGTATTCCATTTACTTTCATCTTGAGCCGCCATAATCGTGTGTGAAAGGGCGAAAAAAGTGATGAAAGTTAGAAGACTGTATCGTAAGGTCATTATCATTTCTCATGCTTTAGGAAAGTGTTTATTTTCTTTTAAGGGGTGCAATTTTATACCATAGCCTAGTGGTCAACTATAATAAAGTAAAACATTAGGGATTGATGTAATGATGACCTTTTTAGACAAAAAGGCAATGATAATTTAAATTTCTTAACCTTATAATTTTAGGTGAATAACAATGGCAGAAACAGTTGATGATCTTACCGTGGCATATGAAGATGGTGGCATTGAAACGATCAAGGAATTAGATAAAAAAGTATTAACCAAAGGCGCATGGGCGACGATTATGTATCGCTATCAGGATTGGAACCGCAGTAAAGAAGAATACAGCCCTGATAAATACACGATTCGCCGCTATCAAAAACGCGACGGGGAATATAAACCTAAGTCTAAATTTAATATTTCCAGTGCCAAACAAGCTCGAGAAATTATTGCCGCTTTAGAGGAATGGGTGGCAGAGGAATAGGAATCTCTACTTATTATATAGAGTGGCTCTCTAATAATTGTGATAGTAATGGCCATGAAAAAGCCTCGCCAGGGTCGGTTTTACGATTTGGAGCGATCATATTATGACCTGTGATGCTGTGGTGGTTTAAGTAAGGATATTTTTGTATTAATGCTTGAATCACCTGCGCTAATTGCTGGTATTGTTGTGCGGTATAAGCGAGTGTATCCGTTCCTTCAAGTTCTATCCCAATCGCATAATCATTACAATTCTCACGGCCGTTGTAACTTGATTTCCCCGCATGCCAAGCTCTTTTATTAAAAGGCACATATTGAATTATTTCACCACTTCGGCGTATAAAAAGATGCGCAGAAACTTCGAGCGTGTCAATTTCCTTAAAATAGGGGTGGCTGTTCGAGTCTAGCTGGTTACAAAAAAAAAGACTCACATAGTCTTTTGAAAATTGAGCGGGCGGCAGGCTGATATTGTGGATGACAATCAGTGAAATATCATTCTCATCAGGACGGTCATTAAAATTAGGTGAGACAATTTTTTTTGCATGGCTAAGCTGATGATTTTCAATGTGCATAATTTTTAAAAAATTTAATAAAAAGGGCTAAGTGAGAATAGTTTAAATCATTGGAGGGGAGTGGTTAGCTTTTTATAAATTCACCGCATAGGTGTATACTCACAAGCTATCAATAACAATATGGAATGAGGGGATTTGATGGCTGATAAAACGATAAGCAAGCATTTAGTTAATTTGGAAAATTACTTTGCGGATACGCAGCCTATTTTAAAAAAGGCAGGGGCTATTTTTCATCGGTTGGATGACTTTGAATATACGCTCGGATTGCTTGATGAAAGTGAATCGACTGCCTGTAAAAGCTCTTGGTGGCCTGTGGTAAGCCTTATTGGTGGTGCATCACAGATTAAAAATGATTTTATAGAACATTATCTAGGTTCTAAACCCAATCACTCCAGTGCGTATGCGGCACATCATAAATTTACCGTTTTACAATACACCCCTCAAAAAACCGAAGTCACCCTCCCTGGGGTCGCACTTGATGTCGATCATAAACTGCCCTTTTATCAAATTAGCCATAAAATTGAGCAAAATTTAAAAGGCGAAGGCGGTAAAATTAACACCCATCTTGAATTAAAAACCTCCAATAGCGATAAATTAATCGGCAAACTTTTTATTGATACCCCACCTTTGACAGAGGACAGCGGCGATGTGCAAAAGTTTTTGATGAAACATGTATTGGAAATATCCGATGCAAGTTTTATTTTTACGGATATTTTTGATTCTGAACCGTTGGTGATTCAAGAATTACTGGATGAACTTATTATTCGCCAAGATACGCATAATTTAGTGTATGTGGTCGATCACTCAGACATGAGTTTAGATATTGCTAAAAGTAATGAAATTATTAATTCATGGCAACAGCGATTGGCGAATTTAGGGCTGAATACGGGGCATTATGTGGTGCTGTCTGATTCAGATGATGTTCGTCTAGATGGTATCAGAGCGATTGATGAACGTTTAGAAAATGTGGAATATCATCGTACCTACCGCGTATTGCGTAATTTAGAACAAAGCATCCGTGATGTTGAAGAAGTGATTATACCTGAAGTGTCAACGGTATTAATACAATGGAAGGAGCGCTCAAATGTGACCACTTTAATTGTTATGGGCTTTATCGTTACCTTGATGCTGTTTGCTGAAATCACTATGGGGGGGATTATTTTAAACTCCATTATTGATCCCATTATTGGGCCGATATTCTTGGCAGTTTTGGTATTGTTTTTTGTGCCATTGCATATTGTTGTCAGTAAAATTCATGCAAAATTTCTACTTAAAAGCCTGTATGAACGTCAAAAAAAATTGGTATTAATCGAAAACCTTGCCGGACTATTTGAAAAAAGCTTAAGTTTTACTCGAATGCTTTTCCCGATTAAAGAACCCTTTGGAAATAGCCGAAAAAACCGTAAAAAACTCAAAGCATTAATAGAGCAAACTCAAGAATTGGTGCAATCGTTAAATGAAAGCTTTAGTGAGTTATCGCTAGCACCTCGTGTGATGACGCCTCGTCAAGCGGAACCCCATGCGCCTGAGCCACCGCCTCAACCTAAACCTACGGTCTCAGCACCACCCGTTGTAACACCACCTGCAAGATCAAAATTGGGCTTATTTCCTAGACGAAATTAGCGCGTAAAATTATTCATCTGATACTGTGGATACGATTGCATGAGGCATCGTAATGTACTTTAACTTCATTTAATGGCTGTTGATCATGGATCTTTTAAAATATTATTTCCCTTTATGTTTTTTCAATGAAAACCCACTAAAACTCCCGCGCTCTGATACTTTTTTTAAAGCGAATCTGGTTATTTATTATTTTGTTGAGCTTTTTATGCAGGCAAATATGATTCCGCCGTGGGAAGCTTTTATGGAAGTAAATCTTGAAACGGTTTTTACCCTTGTTTTTATTGCGTTGATGATGACGCTAAATGGTAACTTTAAAGCATATACACAAGTGGCGACCGCATTTTTAGTGTGTGAAAATGTGATTGCTATTTTTGCAGTACCTACTTTAATGTGGTTAACCGTCACCGATGATTTTTTAAGTTATGTGGTATTTGGAGTGTTGATTTTTTGGGATATGTGTTTAGTGACCTATTTGATTAAACAGGTTTTAAATATTAATGTCTTTGCCAGTTTAGCGGTTTCCTTTATCTATTTTTTGATGACCTATGGCGCGGCTTATGGTCTTATGCTTGCATTTTAATAGATGGCTATTTATGCAATTGGTGATATTCAAGGTTGTTATGATGATTTATTGCGCTTAGTTGATCGACTTCAATTTGACCCTAAAAAAGATCAATTATGGTTTGCGGGTGATTTAGTGAACCGAGGTGATAAATCATTGGAAACGTTGCGTTATGTTAAAGGCTTAGGGGATTCTGCAATTAGCGTATTGGGAAATCATGATATGCATTTATTGGCAATTGCGTATTTAAATAAAAAAATAAAACCAAATAGTTCGCTTAACGCCATTTTAAAAGCGGATGATCGTGATGAATTAGTCGATTGGTTACGCTATCGGCCTTTGTTTCATTGTAATGACCGTTATGGCTTACTGCATGCAGGCTTACCACCACAATGGGATATTAAGCAAGCTCAAAAAATGGCAGCAAAAGTTGAGGCGACTTTACAAGGAAAGCATTTTTTAGCATTTTTAAATGGCATGTATGGTGATCACCCAAATCATTGGTCAGAAGATTTAAAGGGCTTGGCAAGGTTAAAATTCATCTTGAATTGTTTTACACGTATACGTTATTGCGATGAGGATGGGCATTTGGACTTTAAGCATAAAGGTGAGATTGGAAGCCAACCTAGCTTTTTAAAACCGTGGTTTCAGGTTAAATCCCGTCAAAGTACCAATTTAAAAATTATTTTTGGGCATTGGTCAACCCTTGGCTTTTATGAAGACGATAGTTGTTGTGGAATTGATACAGGTTGTTTGTGGGGGGGGCAGTTAACCGCGTTAAAATTAGGAAAAACAACAAAGCGAATCAGTATAGACTGTGGGATAGAGTAAAAAATGAATGATTTTATTTTAGGCTATACTTAAAAACAACAAGGATGGTTTTTATCGATGTTAGAGGGGGATCATAGGCTAAATTAACACGAGGTTTTGAGAGCGTAAATTTTGACTTTAAGGGTTTTATGTTACAGTGAGCGCTTAATTGAGACGCGATCTTACAATATCGGATGTTTGGGTGTGCGTAATTTTTCACTAAAAAACACGAGTATT
>JAGLBU010000073.1 GCA_023146575.1 Methylococcales bacterium | reverse complement strand
GGAGCAACGAGCAAAATCACCTTAAAAAAGTGGTTTATTTGATGTTGAATTTCCTTGGGAAGGTGCATGAAATAGCGTTGACAATTTAATCTCAAAACTTTGCTAACAACGATCGAGAGCAGGCATTAGTCTACCGTGAGCAATTGATATTAGTACATGTAAAAACTAGCAATTGAATTAATGTCGGAAATTTATTGATGTGGTTTTATGGCTTAGGTAAAATCTCAACAGAGGTTAGCATACGGATGCATATCAATTGGATTTTCGAGGATTGTTTCTTATTGATTTACAAGGACGTAAATCAAATAATGGCGGAGAAGCAGGGATTCGAACCCTGGGAGGGGATAAACCCTCAACGGTTTTCAAGACCGCCGCTTTCGGCCACTCAGCCACCTCTCCACACAAGAGGTGAAATAATACAGGAGTTTTTTTTATTTAGCTAGTTTTATTTAATCCCCTAATTCTGTCCGTAATAAAACATATAATTTACTGGTAATGATTTTATGGCTGTGCAGTTCTTTAAGCGTGTCGTGCTGGGCAGTATGCAATAGAATTTCAGCGGCTTGTTGATTTAATTGGTCAACCGATCCTTTATTTTTTTGCAACTCGGTTTTCATTTGTTCGCCCGCCCGCTCTTTTAAATATTTATAAATAGATAAAACATTGTCAAAGGCATGAGTGTTGTCAAAAATTTCCATTAAAGAGGACTCTTTTAAGGTGTCCATTTCATCTAAGACTTTATTAATTAAGGCATATTGCGCTCGATAATAAAGATATAGATCTTCAGGCTTGTGTTTTTGAAGCTTTATTTGATTGAAAAAATAACTGGCTTTCGAGCTTACATAGCTATTAAGCGACCCTAATTCAGGGGCATCCTGCTCTACGCGTTCGGTTTGTGTTTCTAAAATCAATAAATTTTTCTTATAAATAACCTCATCAATTTCATCATATTGAAACATTCGTTTTAATTCTCGTTTTTGAATGCCGAGGGTGTAGAGTCGTAAAATGTTTTCAACCGTGTGGCTGTTGTCGATTTTTTCCTCTTGAAACTGATTTTTAACTTGTCGGTAACGATTTAAATAATCGTTTGTAAAAGTGTCATATTGTTGTGGACTTATTTGATGACCTTTTTCTAACTCGTTTATTTTTTCCATAAGATCATGGTAAATCAAGGCTTTGCTTTTATAATAACCGAGTTTTTCATAAGGCATTAACACATCAATTTTTAAAAACCGAATCACCGCACCAATGGTGGTGGCTTTAATCAGGAGTGAAAAATAAATACTAGCGACGGTAATGGCTATGATGAAATCTTTGATGGAAAAATCATAGTGCCATTTTGCCAGTGTTAAATCATCAGGAATGAGTAAAACCATAATTACCGCAATTGAGCCGCGTAAACTGCCCCATGACAATAAATGTTGCCAATTTTGAGGAATATTTTTTTCAGATTTTATTTGATTAGCAATCCCTACAGAAATATAAATAGAAACCGCTCTGGCAACAATCACTACCGCAACAATGGCTAAAATAGGCAAAATGGCGATATGCAAGGAAACTGATAATCGTACAAATAACAATCCCATTAACATGAAAACTAAGGAGTTGGCGATAAAAGCAAAATACCCCCAAAATTTTGACATGTATTTTTCAACTCCTGCGGACATTTTAAAACGCCCATAATTTCCAACCACTAAAGACGCAACTAAAGTGGCAATAATCGAGGAAATATGAATTTCATAACCATTAATATGCCATTTTTCAGAAATGACTTCTGCCAATAAAAAGGTAAAATGAGCGACTAATAAGGTCAGGGTTATTTCTAAATGCTCATGACCTTTAACCCATTGAATCAATTTTGAAAATAAAAAACCCATGAATAAGCCAAATAACAAACCGCCAAAAATCATTACACTAAAGGAAAGCAGCCCTGCACTAATGGTTTCAAACCCATGAAAGCCGTCTTGAATCACCGTGATGAGGATTAAAAATAACGCAAATGAGGTACCATCATTAAAAAGGCTTTCACCTTCAAAAATAAGGGTTAACCGTTTGGGCGCACCATATTCTTTAAATAAGGCCAATACCGCGACAGGATCAGTTGCCGAAATAATTGCGCCAAAAAGCAAGGTCACCAACACGGGAATATCAAAGCCCATTAAGCCAAAGACCCAATGACCAATATAGCCAATAAAAAACGTAGATATCAACAACCCTACAATGGCTAATAGGCTGATAATAAATTTGTTTTCCCGAATGGTGCGAATTTTCATGTTGTAGGCGGATTCGAAAATCAGCACAGGCAAAAAAATGAAAAATAATAATTCAGGCGTTAATTGAAATTGGGTGATAAAAGAAAGGGTTTCAATTTGAGAAATGGGAACAAGGCAGGAACCTGCAATGACTAAGAGAACGGTGTAGGGTATTTTAGTTTTTACTGCGAGGAGATTAAGCCCTAATGCCACAAACATGAGCGTAAAAATGGACAGATAGAGGTCAAGTTCCATAGGTTTCCATAGAAAATATTGTAAAAAAGAAGGTGGTTTAGTATTTTAGATTATTCTAAAGGCAAGAGATTATAGGGCAGTCCGTCATGAGAAAGCCACTTAAATTATCTAGAAAAACAGTTATACTTAATAATACTTATTGTTGCTGTAATTTGAATTTTAATCGTATATTACAGAACATCTCATCACTTAAGTGGTTTTTTTAACATTTTATGAATAAACAAATTTACCCTTTATTAGTAGCACAATTTTTATCAGCATTTGCGGATAATGCCATTCTTTTTACGGTGATTGCAATGGTGATGCAATCTAATGAATTGGCACAATGGTATGTACCTGCGTTACAGAGCGTATTTTTTATTGCCTTTGTGGTACTTGCCCCGTGGGTAGGTGCATTTGCGGATAATTATGCGAAATCACGGATACTGATTATCGCTAATTTAATTAAAGCGGTAGGGGCTTTACTATTAGTGTTAGGGGTTGAACCTTTAATCGCTTATTGTATTGTTGGCGTCGGAGCGGCGTTATACAGCCCTGCAAAATATGGTATTTTACCTGAAATTGCTGGTCATAAAACGTTAGTAAAAGCCAATAGTTGGATTGAAGGCTCCACTATTTTTGCGATCATTTTTGGCATGGTGATTGGTGCAAAAGTCGCCGATTATTCCATTGAGTGGGCATTGCTCGGAACATTGGGGTTATTTTTAATCTCTGCAGTCATTAGTGTATTATTACCTGCCAAAATTACCTGCCCAAAAAATTCAGGTTTTAAAGTTATTCAATTTGGACAGCAAATTGGAACCTTTTTTGAAACCACACGTTCGCGGTTTTCAGTGTTAAGCGCCTCATTATTTTGGGCGAGTGCTGCCTCAGTTCGAGTGATTATTATCGCATGGGCACCATTAGTTTTGATGACACAAACGGCGACTGAAATTGCCGAATTAACTTTTTTTCTGGCGATAGGAATTATTGTCGGTTCTGGTATTGTGCCACGCTTAATTCCACTGGAACATTTACAGCGCGTACGTATTCCTGCTTACTTTATGAGTTTTTTTATCATCATCTTAAGTTTTATGGAGACCATTTTAAACGCAAGTATCTTATTATTTTTGATAGGAACAATGGGGGGGCTTTTTATTGTACCGATTAACGCGGCTTTACAAGAAATTGGTCAGAAAAGTATTGGCAGTGGTGGTGCGGTGGCGTTGCAAAATTTTTTCCAAAACGTAGCCATGTTGTTAGCCGTTGGCACCTATACCTATTCGGTCAGTTTAGGGGTTAGCCCTGTCAGCGCGATGCTTACCTTAGGCATTTTAGTGTTTAGTGCCACGTTTATTATCTCCTTACGCCTCCCTAAAAACCAACCTGAAGCTTAATATTTTATGAAAAACGTTGATACCCTGATTTTTGCCCGTTGGATTATCCCTGTTGATGCTGATGATACAACCTTAGAAAACCATTGTTTAGCGGTTGATAAAGGTCGTATTATTGATTTATTACCGCATTCAGAAGCAGCCCAACAATACAGCGGTGATACCGTTGAAATACTTGAAAATCATGTTTTAATTCCTGGGTTAATTAACAGCCATACCCACAGCCCTATGAACTTAATGCGCGGGGTTGCCGATGATTTACCGTTAATGGAATGGTTGGAAAAACATATTTGGCCGTTGGAACAACAATGGATGAGTGAAGAATTTGTTCGAGACGGGACAGATTTAGCGATTGCTGAAATGCTACGAGGCGGCACCACTTGTTTTAATGACATGTATTTTTTCCCCGAAACCACCGCGCAACAAGCGATAAAAGCAGGTATTCGCGCCAGTATTGGGCTGATTTTGATTGATTTCCCCAGTGCGTGGGCAGAAAATCGAGAAAAATATATCAGCAAAGGTTTAGAATTGCATGAACGCTTAAAGCATGAATCCTTAATAACCACTGCGTTTGCCCCTCACGCGCCTTATACCGTCTCCGATGAACCCTTGGGATTGGTACGCGATCATGCCCAGCGATTAAATATTCCCATACACATGCACGTTCATGAAACTGAATTTGAAATTCACCAACAGCGTCAACAAACCAATGAAACCCCCTTAGAACGCTT